>JBHEPQ010000233.1:0-5096 GCA_046260215.1 Chromatocurvus sp. | reverse complement strand
TTCGGTGCTGGGCAGTACAAAATTGCATTCCGGTTGCTGTCATCCAGCATTCCTGTCTCTAGAATCAATTTTCCTCCGTCGGAAACGAGATCTTTGATTATCCTGAGTGCCGAGAATGGATATCTGAGGTGATACAGGAGACCTGCAAAAATGACCAGATCGAACTGCCCGTACTCGTTCGCAGTGAAGTCCATCACATTGGCCTGCACTGCCTTGATGCTGGATCCCAGGTGGGGAAGAATGACTTCATTCAGGCCGTCGATGTTCTGTTTGGTATGATCCACAGCAAACACTTCGCTTGCGCCACGTTTTTCCGCAGCCAGTGCAAACAACCCATTCGCACAGCCCAGGTCGACTACGCGTTTTCCGGTCAGGTCCAGCGAATTAATATAGGCAAGTACCTGTTGTTGTTTTGGTCCAAGCCTGCCTCCTGGCGTAGTGATTCCATCGCCAAGGTCGATCGATTGGTAAAAGCTGTAGTGAGAAAGCTTTTCCAGTAATGCTTCGCGCTCCATTCCTTATTCCCCAAGTATTTATGAACATTTGTATTTGTGAATCCGACCGCGGCTTCGATTTGAACGTGTAACTGACTCTATTGGAAGAAATTGTGAGCCTCAGAGGCACAGAAAGCATAATCGTCCCTTTCCGCGCCGGTCAACAGATGATTCACGGGCACCAGCAGGTCATCCATCCCGCTATCATTGCAAAATCTCAACGGACCTTGCCCGGTTGGCGGCCAACTTTTTGTGTTCTGCTGTCACATTCTGGTCACATTCATGTCTGCGGCCAAACGTCGAATTCAGCGACAGCTTCATCAGGGAAAACCGGGCTTCGCTAGCAGGGCCATCATTCCATCGGGCAATGGGGTCGGACCAAGCCAACCTACTGAATCTATGACAGAACATGCCGATATATGAGGTATTCCAGAGCTTAAACGCGCACTTCTGGCACCAAAATTGTGCCTTCAAGGACCGCCAAACGCAGGCTCATCCCCCACACCGGCCAGACCTTCCCGGGAATTAGCTAAGCTCCACTTCGACGAAGTGCTCCTGACGGTCGTCGGCCAGCGGAATACGGGTGTCGGGACGTTCGGTGCCGTCCACGGTCACGCGGCTGACATGCCCAGACGTTCCGCCGACGCGCTTGACGGTGATGTGGTGGACGGTATCGCGATAGCGGTAGTGGATTTTGTAGGACTCCCAATCGGCAGGGATACAGGGTGCAATGCGTAGATGGTCCACTTCCAGTTGCAGCCCCAGCAGGGTTTCCACGGTCAGCCGATACATCCAGCCTGCCGCACCGGTGTACCAGGTCCAGCCGCCACGTCCGATGTGCGGCGGCACGCCATAGATGTCCGCGCACATGACGTAGGGCTCGACCTTGTAGATTTCGATGGCCTCGGGCGTGCTGCCGTGATGGACGGGATTGAGCATGGTGAAGAATTCCCACGCGCGTTCTGTGTCGCCCAGCATGGCAAACGCCATCGTGGACCAGATCGCGGCATGGGTGTATTGGCCACCGTTCTCACGCACGCCGGGGATGTAGCCCTTGATGTAGCCCGGCTCCAGATCGGACTTGTCGAAGGGCGGGTCGAGCAGCTGAATGATCTGCTTGTCGCGCCGCACCAGGCGCTGGTCAACTGCCGTCATCGCCCGGCGGGTCCGCGCCGGATCGCCGCCCCCGGAGATGACCGCCCAGCTCTGGCTGATCGAATCGATCTGGCATTCGTCGTTGGTGGACGAACCCAGGGGCGTGCCATCGTCGAACCAGGCGCGCCGATACCAGGCACCGTCCCAGGCCTGGGCCTCGATGTTCCTGCGCAGCTGGGCGGCCTGATCGCTACACACCTCGGCAAAGTCCGCATCGTTGCGACTGCGCGCAAGGCCTGCGAATGACTCAAGATTCTCAACCAGGAACCACGCCAGCCATACGCTTTCACCCTTGCCCGCCTTGCCCACCAGATTCATGCCGTCATTCCAGTCACCGCAGCCCATCAGGGGCAATTTATGGACACCGAAACGCAGGCCGTGCTTGAGGGCACGCACGCAGTGCTCATACAGGCTGGCGGCTTCGTGCGAACGTTGCGGCTGGTCGTAGTAGGCCTCTTCTTCCGCATACAGCTCACGGCCCTCCAGAAAATGGATGGACTCATCGAGCACGCCGGTGTCGCCGGTCGCCAGCACATAACGACAGGTGGCATACGGCAGCCACAAATAGTCGTCCGAGAAATGGGTGCGCACGCCCTGGCCATGGGGAGGATGCCACCAGTGCTGCACGTCGCCCTTGATAAACTGGCGCCCGGCGTGGCGGATCAACTGCTCGCGGACGAGCCACGGCGTCGCATGGATCAGCGCCATGGTGTCCTGTAATTGATCGCGGAAGCCGTAGGCGCCACCGGACTGGTAATAACCGCTGCGTCCCCACAGCCGGCAGGACAGGGTTTGATAGACCAGCCAACCATTGGCCAGCACGTTGAGCGCAGGGTCCGGCGTGTCCACATTGACCGCGCCCAGGGTGCGGTTCCAGTGTTCCCACGCCGCTTCCAATGCCTGGCGCGCACCCGCCGATCCACCGTATTGCTGGATGAAGTGACGTGCTTCATCGGCGTTTTCGGCCGCGCCGAACACGAACACGATCTCGCGTTCTTGCCCTGCGGCCAGTTCGATCCGGGTCTGGATCGCGGCGCACGGGTCGAGGCCGGCGCCGGTTCGGCCCGACAGGCGCTTGCGGCGCATCGCCGCCGGACGCGTCAGTGAGCCGTTGCGGCCGATGAACTCGGTGCGGTTTCCGCTCACCGACCGCTTGCGCTCGCTGGCACCTTCATTGCTGACATGGGCAAACACCACCCGGTTGGCGCATGCGCGACCGTAGGCATTGCGGGCGAACAGCGCACCAGTGTGCGGATCGATTTCAGTGACGATGTGCATCAGGTTGGAGTGCCGCCACTCACCAAGCACCAGCTCCCAATACCCGGTGAGCGAAAGGGTGCGCGCATGCTTCGACTGGTTGCGTAGCTTGACCACCATGAACTTTACCGGTGCGTCCATGGCGACATAGGTGAACAGTTCCGAGGCAATATCGGCCTCGAAGTGCTCGAATACGCTGTAGCCGAAGCCGTGGCGGCACACATAGCCGGAGCGGCCGTGCGCAGGCAGCGGTGTCGGCGACCAGAACGCGCCGGTTTCTTCGTCGCGGATGTAGAGCGCTTCACCGCTGCTGTCGGAGAGCGGGTCGTTGTGCCAGGGGGTGAGGCGGAATTCGTGCGCGTTTTCCACCCAGGTATAGGCGCTGCCGCTCTCACTAACGACGGTGCCGATGTGCGGGCTGGCGATCACGTTGGCCCAGGGCATCGGCGTGGTCTGTCCGGGTTCGAGGGTGACGACGTATTCGTGGCCGTCGGGTGTGAAGCCGCCCAGACCATTGCTGAAGATGCGCTCGCGCGGCGCCAGCGGATAAACCGGTTCGGCGTCTGCCTGCTGCGATGGCTCCAGCAGGTCCGATGCACGTTCTGGCGACACGCGGCGATCCACCTGCTCGATCAGGGTCTCGGCGGTGTCGCTGAACATGATTCGGGAAACTGTCTGCAACAGCACGCGTTCATTTTCGGTCAGTTCCTCGGCGCGCCGCACGAAAACGCCGCCCGGCTTATCGACCATGTGCGCTTCGGGACCTGAATTGATCAGGCCCATGATCAGGTCCTGCAGCACCGCCCGGTAGCCCGAGAAATCCTCGTTCACGATCACCAGGTCGGCGGCCAGGCCCTTCATGCGCCAATAGGAATGTGCTTGCAGCACCTGCTTGACCAGACCGATGCGGTTGAGGTCACCGATACGCAGCTTGACGATCGGCAGATCGCCCGAGATCCCGAAACGCCACAGTCCGGACTGGCCCAATTGGTTTCGGGCAATGATGCCAGGCGCGGCACGACGCAGGGCACTGCCGTAAATGACGGAGCTGGGCAGGCGGCCAAAGACCTGGGCATCGGCTTCGGTGACATTGAGGTGGCGCAGCACCTCCTGGCTTTGGAACCAGGCCATTTCGAACGCACGCTCGACGAAGTGGCGGTCGCAGTATTTCTCCAACAGGGCCAGAGCGTCCTCGCGTGTGTCAGCGATACCGGAGATGATCTGCACGCTCGCCGATTCGTCGGGTGCCAGGGTCAGAGTGCGGCGGATCGCCACGATGGGATCGAGCACCGGCCCCGCCGTGTTCGACAGGGCAGGCGGGTTGTCGCCACTGTCCAACGCCAGCGGGTTGGCCGCGGTGCGACCGCGCCCGATAAAGCGTGCGCGGTCGGTCTCGTAGGACGGCGCGTCGGCCAACACGCCCGGCGCGGCCAGCAGATGAAACATCCAGGGCACCTGCTCGCCTGGTGTGCGGGGACGCCGGGTGCAGAGGATCGCCTGCCGCTCGGGCAGGATTTCGGTTTGCACGAACAGATTACTGAAAGCGCGGTGCGCCAGATCGGCAATCAACGGCGCAAGCACCACTTCTGCGTAGCTCGTCACCTCGATGTGACGGGTACGCGCCGACTGGTTGGTGAGGGTGACACGACGGATCTCGACGTCGTCCTCTGGGGACACGCTGATCTCGGTGTGCGCCTCGATCGCCTGATCGCGTCGACGGTATTCGGCACGCGCCTGCACAAAGATCGCCTCGTAGTGATCGGCGCGGCGCAGTGTCGGCTGGTGCGCGGTCGACCAATACTTACCGCTGTCGCGGTCGCGCAGGTAGATAAAGGTGCCCCAGTCATCGGAAGTTGCGTCCTCGCGCCAGCGGGTGACGGCGAGGTCACGCCAGCGGCTGTAACTGCCTCCGGCATGGGTCGCCATGACGTGGTAGCGGCCATTCGACAACAGGTGGACTTCAGGGACCTGCGTGTTCGGGTCGGTAAACACGCGCATGATCGAGCCGACGTCCGCACTGGGGGGACGGGCGGCAGCGCTCACTTCGGCTGCGTGTGGATGCAGGGTGGCGCCCTTCTTCGGCACCCGCTCCTGCAGCAGCAGTTCGGTCGCGTGCGTCAGCGGGTCTGACATAAAGCGGCGCTGCATCGGCTGGTCGTGCAAGACATGCGCATACGCCAGCAGGCTCAT
>JBHEPQ010000229.1:0-3720 GCA_046260215.1 Chromatocurvus sp. | reverse complement strand
CACTAACCCTGTAAGTGAACCTTTAAGGGAACCAGTAAAGGAGGAGGAGGCCGCTCCGGCGCGCGATGCCGATTTTGATCGGTTCTTTGCCAAGCTGCTCGGCGCGCTGGGCCTTGATGCCGAGGGCGCGATTCCCGCCTGGTGGCAGGGCTGGCCCGCCCGGACCCATGTTCGTCGCTGGATCGACGAGCTTGGCCTCTGCGGGGATCGGATCATCGAAGTGGCCCACGACACGCGCCGCGAGCATCCCGATCCGCCGGACGGGCCCAAGGCGCTGGATCGCGCCATGCAGCGCGCCGCCCGGCGCGATGCGCAGGCCGCCGAATCGGGCGCCAGCAGTCGAAACTCCAAACGGCAGCGCAAGCGCGACACCTGCCCGCGGCCCAGCGATGATGAGTTGGCGGCGTTCTACGCCGATCTGGTGAACTCCGAGCAGTTCCTGCCCCCCAGCATGATCAGCAACGCCATGTGCGACGCCATGCTGACCCGTGGGCTGGTGACAGCCGAGCGGTTGCATGAGCGGGGGGTGCTGTGAATGGCCTGGTGTCACATCCCCGGCACGGACTTTCCCTCTGCGCAGGCGGCGGAGGCCTTGACCTGGGCCTCGTGCTCGCCGGGCCCAGATATCACACCCGCGCCTTCGTCGAATGGGAGGACTGGCCCCGAACCTTGCTCATCTCCGCCCAGCGCGCAGGCTACTTCGCCCCGGCGCCAATTTGGGACGACCTGCGCAGCCTCAAAGCCCCCCCCTTCCGCGGGGCCTTCGATGCCATCCTCGCCGGATACCCCTGCCGGCCCTTCAGCGCCGCTGGCAAACGTGGCGGTGCCGACGATCCTCGCCCCCTCTGGCCCGACGTCGCCCGGGTCATCGCCAATGCGCCCCCGAATGGGTCTTTCTCAAAAACGTCTCCGGCCACGTCACCCTCGGGTTCGAGACCGTCCTGCAAGAGCTTTGGGGATTGGGCTACACGCCCGCGTCGGGTCTGTTCAGCGCGGCAGAAGTCGGCGCGCCGCACCAGCGGCTGCGCATCTTCTTCCTGGCCCACACCGATGAGCCTGCATCTCGGCACTGACCGCTACAACCCGGCGGGAAACAGCGACTTCACGCGTAAGGCGGAAGCGCTAGCGCTGGGCATCACCAACTGGTCGACGCTGAAAGCGACGGAAAGCGCGAAGGGTGGGCCGGGTCAGTGCTGCGACTCGGGCGGGACACCACCGCCACCTGCGCAGGCGGCGCAATGGCCCACCCCAGCGGCGCAGAACTGGAAAGGCAGCAGCCCGGCCAGCGTGATCCGGGCCGATGGCAAATCCCGGATGGACATCCTGCATTACCGGGCGGAACAGGGATTCACCCACCCGGACCCGGAGATCATGCGGCATGGACGGCAATCCTCGCCGCAAGCCCAGATCTCGCGCCCGCTCTGGGCTTCGATGATTGCCTCACATGGGCGCGCAGTCTCGCGGCGGATCCTGAAAGGCCGATCGCGGCGGCGGCTGAACCCGCTCTTCGTCAAATGGTTAATGGGCTGGCCTATCGGGCACGCGCTCTGCGCCTGCTCGGCAACGGCGTTCACCCACTGGCAGCGGCACATGCGTGGCGCGCTATCGCAGCTGCCCATGGGTTCCTGCCCGAGGATCTGGCGGCCCACGGACGAGCAGCCGGATCTCCCAGCGCAGATTGACCCGTTTGAAGGAGTGCAGCCATGAGCATGCATGGAAAAATCAGCCGCGCAGTTGGCACGAGGGTAAAACGTGCACTGGGCGTGCAGGCGGCACTGGAATGGGCGTTTCGGGTGGAAAAGGCACAGCTGGAGCTGCCGCCACCCCGGGGCGTGTCGGAGGAAGGCTCTGGCTTCGGGCTGGAATACGTCCTGATGCAGCGCGCGGCGCTGGGCTGCCAGGTCGACGGTGGCAAGCACAAGATGGGCAGCCACACCCATGCGGATGCCGAGGTGATCGCCGCCACTGTCGCCGGGATGCCCGACAGTCTCGGCGGCAAGCGCATGGCCATCCGCGTGGTTGAACTCGCGCGCGCCGGGATGACGCCCGACTGGATGCCCGGGGCCGTCCCGCGCTGCGTGCCAGTGGAGATGAAACGCAATCAGCATGGAGAGCGAGCAACCACCGTGGTGGTTGGTATCGAGCGGGTGCTGACCCGTGGCAAATGGCGCCGCGTGGAGGTATTAGCCTGCCCCGTCACCTGGCGGCCGCATGCGGAACAGATCGAGGCTGCCCGGCGCGACTATAACGCCTGGTGGCAAGCGCTGGGCCGGGTGCGCGACGGCTTGATCGACGGGGGCATGTTGCGGGAAATGGAGGTGACGACGGCGATGCCGAAGGTGAAGCCGTGGGAGAACCGGTGATGTGGTCGGTATTGGCCCACAGCCGCCAATGGCTGATGTGCCCGATGCCGCACCGCAGCTTCAGCAGAGCTGTCAACTATGCATCGCGCAGCATTCGAAATAGTTCAGTGGCAGGTGTGCAAGACAAAGTGCACCCCAGGGTCTGAGGCTCGAAAGGTGGCAATAATCCGCTTGCCGAGAGCCGGGTGATTTTGTGGAATAGATATGGATGTATAGATAATCGTCAAACTATGAAGGAGAGTGAGATGAAAGCGTGGATTACCGGACTGGCTATGGCGTCATCACTCGTGCTGGCAGGATGCGATACTATGTCTCCCGGGGCGCGCACTGTGGCGGGCGCAGCAGGTGGAGCTGCAGCAGGACTGATTACGGCTGAAGCACTTGATGCGGATGACAACTGGCGCTTGATCGCCGCACTTGGTGGTGCGGCCGCGGGTACGGTGGTTGCACAGAACAGGCAAAACAACATGTGTGCCTATTCACGTGGAGACGGAACTTATTACAGGGCGCCTTGCCGATGAGGCACTTACTGATGGGTGTTTTCCCCCTTCGACTGAGAGCAGCCCAAGCCGACTAATCCAAGTCAATTGTCAGCGTACGATCGACTTGGGTTTCATCAGCTTGCAACATGAAGAGCATTAGAAAACCGGTTCGCGCTCAGGGTATCCAATCCTGATGTCAATCTTGTCGGCAACGCAGTAAAAGGCTCTTGGTACGTCGCTGCGCCTACGACGAATGAACGCTTTGACCGCTGCGGTGCTGCGCCGCTGTCTGGTCAGGCAGGGCAATCACTTTGCTGCATGAACGACGGTCGCGATTATAATTTGGCCGCAACGGGCCGAGCCAACTTGCGGCAATGCAGCATGCCGATCGTTGTTCTAGATCATCGAAACCACTGGTGTGCGCTTGAGAAGGCGACCGCAGTCAGCCCTGAGCAGCCGCAAGGCCCGAGATGCGAATCAGCGATAGCTGACCCTCGCTGCGCGGGTCGCGAACTGGTAAGAGGCGGACGAAGCAGAAATCTGCAATGTCTGAAACCGGCTTGAGGTCGGGGATCGTGGAGCAATTGCACCACGATCCCTTCAGCTAGACAATGTTGAAACCTGGCCCGTAGGGATAGCCGGTGATGTTTTCGTTTCCGTCCTCGTTAATGATCAGGATGTCGTGCTCGCGATACCCGCCTGCACCCGGCTGACCGTGTGGGATGGTCAGCATCGGCTCCATCGAGATCACCATGCCCGGTTCCAGCACCGTATCGATGTCCTCGCGCAGCTCCAGCCCGGCCTCGCGGCCATAATAATGGCTGAGAATGCCGAAGGAGTGCCCATAGCCGAAGGTCCGGTATTGCAACAGATCG
>JBHEPQ010000120.1:0-2765 GCA_046260215.1 Chromatocurvus sp. | reverse complement strand
GCCGAGGTGCGTCACGGGATAGAGGCCAAGTACGGCACCGATAGGGAACCCGGTGAAGGCCATGGTCTCGCCCTCGCGCACGCCCGCGGAATCGCCCAGCGACAGGGTGGGTAGGCGCGTACTCTCGATGCGCAGGATCGCCAGGTCATGCTCCGCATCGCGGGCTACAACGCTCGCGATGTGCACTCTGGCATCGCGACCGCGACCGGCAAACACCGCCAGCGACTGCCGGTTGTCGTAGTCGAGAGACACCGGAAGGACATGGTGATTGGTCACGATCAGCTGGCCATCACCCACCGCGAAGCCGGTGCCCATCAGCTGGTTGGGGCGCTGACCGGCTAGTGGCTGACGTGGCGGATACGCCGTTCCAACACCGACAATCGCCGGACGCACGCCGTCGATCACGTCGGGCAGGTCCTTGGCCACGGCTGCGCTGGCCGACAGGATCAGCAGGCACAGAATTCTCATGACAGCTCGCATGGGGCAACTCCGATATGCAAAGGCAGCAGCGGGACGAGCGGCGCGATGTCCATCACAGATTCACAGCGCGCCCTTGTGGCTGGCGGTGACTCGGGACACACTCCGCCTCTCTTGATGACCACAGTAAACGAGCAAGCGGACACGATGGCCGACCTTCTGCACGAGTTAATCAGGGAGCAGGCAGAACAGCAAGCAGATGCCACTGCGCTGCTTCACAAAAACGACGCCTTTACCTATGGTGAACTTGAGTCACTCACACGCGGATTCGCCAACGGCCTCACGCAGTGCGGCGTCGCAGCAGGGGAGCGAGTCGGCATCTACCTGCCCAAACAGCCAGAGACCGTTGCCGCCATTTTCGGCAGCTCCCGCGCTGGGGCCACCTTTGTGCCGATCAACCCGGTGCTCAAGCCGCGCCAGGTCAGCTATATTGCGAACCACTGCCAGACGCATACGCTGGTCACGTCGACCCAGCGCTGGCAACAGCTGTGCGACGCCGGTGTGGATCTTGCCAGTATCGCGCGGGTCGTTCTAGTGGATTCACCTGTTGATGACGCAAATGCGGACAGTCAGGCGCAGTTGACGTCCTGGCGGGATTTTACGCAGGATCAGGGAGAGTGCAGCGGCCACCGACGCATCGACCAGGACATCGCCGCCATTCTCTACACCTCCGGCAGCACCGGCAATCCCAAAGGCGTGGTGCTCACCCACCGCAACATGCTCGCCGGCGCAGACAGCGTGGCGAGCTACCTGGAGAACACCGCAGCGGACCGGATTCTGGCCGTGCTGCCGCTGAGCTTTGACGCCGGCCTGAGCCAGCTCACCACCGCCTTCAGCCGAGGTGCGTCCTGCGTGCTGCTGGATTACCTGCTGCCCCGGGATGTGATTCGCGCCGTCGTCCGCTATGGCGTGACCGGGCTGGCCGGCGTACCACCCCTGTGGAATCAGCTGGTGCAGTGCGATTGGCCCGAAGAGGCGGCTCGCAGCCTGCGCTACATCACCAATACCGGCGGCAAGATGCCGGTGGCGACCACGCGAACGCTGCAGCGCCTGCTACCGGAGACCCGCGTTTTCCTCATGTATGGGCTGACCGAGGCGTTCCGCTCCACCTATCTCGACCCCGCGGAGCTGGAACACCGCCCCGAGTCTATCGGCAAGGCCATCCCCAATGCCGAGATCCTGGTGGTCAATAGCGAGGGCGAGCTCTGTGGACCGGGCGAACCCGGCGAGCTGGTGCACCGCGGTGCGCTGGTGGCCCGCGGCTACTGGAACGACCCGGAGAAAACCGCCGAGCGCTTTCGCCCCTGCCCGGGTCAGGACCCGGCTCTGCCCATCCCGGAAATGGCGGTGTGGTCCGGCGATCAGGTAGTGCGCGACGAGGAAGGGTTTCTCTATTTCGTGGCGCGCCAGGACGATATGATCAAAACCTCGGGCTACCGCGTAAGCCCCTCTGAAGTTGAAGAAGTTGCCTATGCCAGTGGGCTGGTGGCCGGCGCCGTGGCACTGGGCATTGCGCATGCCATGCTGGGCCAGGGTATTCTGCTGCTGATAACCCGCGCCTCTGCCGCCGCCGAGGACGATCCGGTGATTGTCCTGCAGACACATTTTCGGCGCGAACTGCCAAACTTCATGCAGCCGCAGGCTATTATTGTCGTGGACAGCCTGCCGCAGAACCAGAACGGCAAGTTTGACCGTCGCGGCCTGTCTGATCAGCACAAGGATTATTTTGAGGAAAGCGCATGAGTAGCCAGGAAGCCCTTCCCCCCGAGATGCCCCTCGACATGCCCCCCGGGATGCCCCCGGGCTTCGAGGTCCGCGACAACGAACTGTGCGTGGCGGGCATACCCGTGAGCGAGCTGGCCGCACGGGTGGGTGCACGCCCTTTTTATGCCTACGACAGCGCCCTGATGAGCGAGCGCGTGCGCTTTCTGCGCGAGCACCTGCCGGCTGACATCGATCTGCATTACGCGATCAAGGCCAATCCAATGCCCGAGGTTGTGCAGCATATGTCTGGCCTTACTGAAGGGCTTGACGTCGCGTCCGCCGCAGAGCTGGCGGTTGCCCTTGCCACGGGCGTGCCACCCCTGGACATCAGCTTTGCGGGGCCGGGCAAGTCGGCGCAGGATCTTGAGGACGCGGTCGCGGCGGGCGTCATTATCATTCTCGAGTCTTACACCGAAATGGAGCGCGTTGCGGCGCTGGCGACGAAACACCATTGCCAGCCCCCGGTGGCGGTACGCGTCAACCCGGACTTCGAACTGAAAAGCTCCGGCATGAAAATGGGTGGC
>JBHEPQ010000186.1:0-3193 GCA_046260215.1 Chromatocurvus sp. | reverse complement strand
GTGCTGGACGGCGACCCGCGGCGCGCCATCGTCGAGGAGGCCAAACGCGAGCACGCCGACCTGATCGTGATCGGCAAGCGCGGGCGCAACCCCATCCAGGAATTCCTGCTTGGCAGCACGGCCGAAAGCATTGCACGGGGTGCCCGGTGCTCGGTGCTGGTTGTGCCCGGCAAGCCGGACTGAAGCGGAATCAAGGGCAGGGAGAGACTGAGAGCCTGATCGACCGTGAAAGCGCGAACAGGCCGGGTGTCGTCCTCGCAGTCACGATGACTGTTTCCTGGCCAGCAGCGTATACAGGATCGGCACCAGGAACAGCGCCGCCAGCACCTCCAGGGTCAGGCCGCCGATCGCGGCCGCAGCCATGGGGCGCAGCAATTCACCTCCAGGCTGTAGCGCGAACGCCAGGGGCACGAACCCCAGGATAATCGGCAGGGTAGTCATCAGACGCGGTCGCATTCGCTGCAGGGCGGCTCGGCGCGTGGCATCGTGAATCGAGTATCCGCGCTCCCGCAGCCGTTCGGCGGCCCCGATCAGCAGCACACCGTCATTGACATTGGCGGCCAGCACAATCATGACGCCGATAATCACGGTGGCACTGAACGGCAGGCCACTGATAAACAGACCAAAGCCAATGCCGGCCAGCGCGAAGGGTGCCGCCAGGTAGATCACCAATGGCAGACGCAGGTCGTTAAACTGCACGGCAAGCACGATAAAACTGAAGAACACCGCGAATAGCAGCAGCTGCTTGACAACATTCTGCATATCCGCCATCTGCTGCGCCTTGCCGCCCAGGGCATAGGTGTAGCCATCCGGCCAGTCATAGATCTCCAGGGACTGCCGTACCGCCCCCTCTGCCGAGCCCAGCGTTGCGCCACTGGCGACGTCGGCGCGAACGATAACCTGCTTGACCTGGTTTTCGCGGGTGATTTCCACGGGGCCCTTCGCGCGCTCGATGTCTGCCACTTCGTGCAGTCGCACATGACCACCCTCCAGCCGGGACAGCACCAGGTTTTCCACGTCACTGCGGCTGTCCAGGGACCGCTCGGGAATCAGCACCCGCAGGTCGAACAGGTCGGCGCCGTCACGATACCGGGTCGGTACGTGTCCGCCGATGTAGCCCTGCAGGGCGGTGGCGATGTCGCGCACGCTCAAGCCCAACTCGGCCGCGCGCGTGCGATCGACAGCTACCTGCCATTCCGGCTTGGTGAAATCCAGCGAGATGTCGATGTTGGTCAATTCTCCACGCCCGCGCAGCGTTTCCGCGGTGGCCTCTGCTGTCGCAAACAGCGTTTCGATATCGGCACCGTTGATCTCCACTTCGAGATCAGAGCGGCCGAGACTGCGAATACCGCGCATGGCCTGTTGCGACGCCATGAGGCGTGCACCCGGAATTGCCAGTTGCGCCACCTTCGGGCGCAGCTCGTGCAGGTACTCGGTAGTGGTGATCGAGCGCTGCCCGACCGGCAGCAGTTCAATATTCACCTCGCCCTCGTTGCCGATGCGATTGGTATACAGTCCGCGCACCGCCCCACCACTCATGGCAAAGACAGACGCCACACGGGGGTCGTCGAGCACCAGTGCCTCTATCTGGCTCACCGCCGCATCCATGCGCTGCAGCGCCACGCCTGGCGGCATGCGGACCTTGACCGTGATGCGCCCGTCATCCACGGGTGGGAAAAACTCCGCACCTGAACGCACAAACAGCAGCGCACCCACCACCAGTGCCACAAAGAAGCCGAGCAGCGTGAGGCGGCGGTGCGTCAGCGCCAGGTCAACAGCACGCTCATAGCGCGCCGCAAGCCCCTCGTTGAAACGGCGATTCCAGCCGCCCGCGTCGGCCTTGACAGGCCCGAGGAAGCGCGCCGACAACATCGGCACCCAGAAGATTGCACCGAGCAGGCTGATCAGCGTAATGCTGAGTATCACGCTGACCAGCTCGCCAAAGAGCAGCGTGATCATGCCCGGTACGAGAAAAAACGGCGTAAACAGGGCAAAGAACGCGACCGCCGATGCAACGATTGCGGAGCGGACTTCCGTGACGCCCAGTAATACGTTATCAACCGGCGATGCCTCGGGGTTCTCCTGGCGCAGGCGCGTGATGTTCTCAATCACCACGGTGGCGGCATCCAGCATGATGGCGATGGACACGACCAGCCCCCCGAGGGAAAAAATGTTGAGGCTGAAGCCGGCCAGCTTCATCAGGAAAAAATTACCGAGAGCAGAGAGTGGCAGCAACGAGGTGACAATCAGCACCTGACGTGGACTGCCTAGGAACAGGAAAAATGTTGCGATCACCAATAATCCCGCCAGCAGCGCCGAGTTGCGCACGCCGTTGACGGAATCGAGAATATGCTCGGCCTGATTCTGCAGCAGTGCGTAGCGGGTCCCCTCGGGAAAAGATGATTGCAGTACCTCGAGCTGGTCGCGTACCGCGTTTACGGTGCTGACGGTATTGGCATCCGCCTGCTTGATGACATTGACCTTCACCGCCGGGCGCCCATTGAGCCGCGTGAGCAGTCGAATATCCTCGTGGCTGTCCTCGACGCGGGCGAGATCGCGCAGCCTGAGTATCCCCTCGTCAGTGTGCAGCAGAACGATCTCGCGGATGGTCTCCATATCCTGGAATTCGCCCAGCGTGCGCACAATGGTTTCCTGCGCCGGGCCGGTGACGCGGCCGCCGATGCTGTCAATATTCTCGTCCTGCAGGCGACGTTCGACCAGGTCAGCGCTCAGGCCGTGCTTTTCGAGCAGCGTGTCATCGAGAAGTACGCGGATTTCACGCTCCAGGCCACCGGCAATATCCAGGGCGGCGACACCCTGTGCCGCCAGCAGGCGATCGGTCAGCCAGGTATCGATCCAGGTGCGCAGCTGCGTGAGGTCCATGCCGTCCGCCTCGAAGGCGACCTGAACCACGGGCAACTGTGCGGGATCCGCCTTGATAATCACGGCCGGCTCACTGTCATCCGGCAGGTCCTGCTTGGCGCGTTCAAACGCGGCGAGGGTATCCTGATAGGCAACGTCGACATCCACCCCGTAGCGGAAGTTCACATCCAGCTGGTACAGGCCTTCAAGCGAGCTGGAGCTCAGATAATCAAGGCCATCCGCGGAGGCAATCTGCCGCTCAATCGGCTCGGCCAGATTGCGTTCGATATCCTCAGGGTTGGCGCCGGGCCACTCGATACTCAGCTTGATC
>JBHEPQ010000180.1:0-3103 GCA_046260215.1 Chromatocurvus sp. | reverse complement strand
GGAATGACACCCGCCTTGACCATCTCATCCAGCACCAGATTCCGGCGCTCGGTTGCCCGCTGCGGGTGGCGCAGGGGATTGTACAGGGATGGACCCTTGATCATACCCACCAGCAGGGCCTGCTGGTGCAGGCCAAGCTGTTCCAGCGGCGTCTGGAAGTAATGCTGCGCTGCCAGTGCAAACCCGTGTATCGCTCTGGGTCCCTCCTGCCCCAGGTAGACCTCATTCAGATAGCTCTCAAGAATCGCATGCTTGTCGTAGTGCAGCTCCAGCAACACCGCCATTACCAGCTCGGTGAGCTTGCGTCTCAGCGTGCGCTCCGGCGTCAGGTAATAGTTCTTGACCAGCTGTTGGGTGATCGTGCTGCCGCCGGCGACCACGCGCCCGGAGCGGATGTTGCTGACAAAGGCCCGCGCGATCCCCAGCGGCGAGAAGCCCCAGTGCTGAAAGAACCGCCGGTCCTCCACCGCCAGCAGGCCACCGATCAACGTCTCCGGCACATCCTGCAGGCGCAGCAGAATGCGGTCCTCGCCATGTCCGGGATAAATTCCGCCGATCTGCACCGGATCCAGACGCATGAGATCTATCGCGGCATTACCGCGGGCCACGCGCACCACGCTGCCATCCGCCAGTGACACCGTGACCCGATGCGCCGGTTCGCTCTCGCCCGGAAAATCAAAGCCCCGCGTATAGATATCGAAGCGTGCGCCCTGACGCGCGTAATGCCCTGGCTGCCGTGGGCGGCGCGTCGGCGCATAGCCCAGCAGGTCAAGCTCGTACGCCAGCTCTTCCGCTCGCAGGGGGGCGCCCACGAACAGTTCGAGCGGGCGCGCGTACACCCTGGCGGGTAACGCCCACGTTCTGTCGCTGAACGTATCGGTAATGCGCGCGTCCAGGTAGGCCACGCCGATGGCAGCGATCAGTAGCAGGACAAATCCCAGTTTCAGCAGCGGTCGGCGGGTGCGGGTCATGGAACGCGAGTTTACCGCAGAACAAATCCTGTGACGCAGCCTTCCGGAAATTCATCGTGCACGGGCGCTGTTCAAGAGCGCTGCACACACGGATAATGCCTCCCTTTCACCATAACCAGAGGTCGGCATGAAGACATACAGGGTCTACGGAATCGGCAATGCGCTGCTGGACACGGAAATCAAGCTGCGCGACGACGAGCTGAAAACGCTGGGCGTGGAAAAAGGCCTGATGACTCTGGTCGACGCGGCGCGCCGCCAGGAACTCCTGGATGGCCTGCAGGGCCACCTGATAAAAGCCAGCCACGCCAGCGGCGGCAGCGCCGGCAACTCCATGATCGCCACCGCACTGTTTGGCGTTCCGACTTTTCTCAGCTGCAACGTGGCCGACGACGCCGACGGCGACCTTTATCTGGCAGACCTCGAGGCTGCTGGCGTTGACCACCCCCTGCGCGGCGAACGTTGCGGCGGCGCGACCGGCAAGTGTCTGGTGCTGATCACGCCGGATGCGGAGCGCAGCATGAACACCTGCCTTGGCGTCTCTGAGGCACTGTCGACCGGGCAGCTCGATGCCCTGGCACTGGAAAATGCCGACTATCTCTATATCGAAGGTTACCTGGTAACGTCTCCCACCGGCCGCGCGGCCGCGATTCGCGCCCGCGAACTTGCCGAGGCAGCGGGCGTGCGCATTGCCATCAGCTTTTCCGACCCCGGCATCGTCGAGCACTTCCGCGAAGGGCTCGCGGACATGGTAGGTAACGGCGTTGACCTGGTGTTCTGCAATGAGGCAGAGGCGCGCAGCTGGACCGGCGCCGAGGCACTCGAGCTTGCCACCGAACGACTGCGGGATACGGCGCGACAATTCGTGGTAACCCGCGGCAGCGAGGGCTCGCTGTGCTTCGACGGTGAGACGTTCTCGGAAATCCCGGTGCACCGGGTGACGGCGGTAGACAGCAACGGCGCGGGAGACATGTTCGCCGGCGCCTTTCTTTACGCCATCACCCGTGGCGAGGACTTCGCCACTGCCGGGCGTTTTGCCAGCCTGGCCGCCGGTAACATTGTCGCCCGCTACGGGCCGCGGCTACTCGCTCACGACTACGCGGCGCTGCGACGGGAATTTTTCGGGGATTGAAACCGCCCCGGCGCGAGTCAAACTATTCACGCCGCACCGCTTGACTTACAGTATCGTCCCTACAGAAGCGACAGGGCAACAGCATGAACAAGCCGGAAATCAAGACCGACCCTCTCTATCAGCTGCTGCGGCAGGAGGACATCAAGGGCTTCAATGAACAGCGCGACAGCCTGGATACCGGCGAACTCAAGAGTGGCGACTACCGCGGTCGGGATTTGCGTAACATGAACGCCGACGATCTCGATTTTTCCGATTCCTATTTCCGCAACGCTGACCTGAGCGGTATCGATTTCCGCAGGACCAATCTCGAGGGTGCCAGCCTGCTTGATGCCAAGCTGTCGGGAACCTACTTTCCGGCGGCGCTCAGGCCGGAGGAGATACGGCTTTCTCTGGACACCGGGACGCGCCTGCGCTACTGCCGCGATTGACAGCAAAACCACACGCCCTGCCTCCGGGCATCGGCCTCCGGGCATCAGCCGTAGGTCGTCAACTGCAGGTCCTCAGCCGCAGGGCGTCAGCTGCAGGACCTCAGCCGCGGTCTAACAGGTTGCGCAGGTCGATAACGGCCGAATTGGCGCGGCTCAGGTAGGAGGCCATTACCAGCGAGTGGTTGGCCAGGAAACCGAGGCCCTTGCCGTTGAGTATCATCGGGCTCCATATTGCATTCTGCGTGGGCTCCAGCTGGCGGATTATCTGCTTCAGGCTGACGCTGGCATTTTTGTCATCCAGCACGCTCTCGAAATCCGCCGATACCGCGCGCAGGAAGTGCAGTAGCGCCCAGGCAGTGCCCCGGGCCTCAAAGAACACGTCGTCGATCTCGGTCCAGGGGGTTTTCACATCCTGCTCCGGGTCCGCCAGGGTAGACTGCAAAGCCCGCGGATCGCCGGCCAGGTCTGTATTCAGACGGCGCTGGCCGACGCTGGCGCTTAGCCGCTGGGACAGGCTTCCCAGCCGTGAATTGACCATGTCCAGATAGTTTCGGAGGTTATCGGCGCGGGCGTAG
>JBHEPQ010000165.1:0-6590 GCA_046260215.1 Chromatocurvus sp. | reverse complement strand
GGCGACCACGGTGCGCCGAGAGATCAACCGCTTCACCGAATCCCAGGAAGCATGGCTCGGGTCGTGGCAGCAAAGAGCCAAGCATGCCCCGGGCGAGCGGCGGTATCAGATCACGTCGCATGTGCGGATCGAGAATGCCTGCGCGTATCAGCCCGCGTCCCAACAGGGTGTCAGGAAGCGTCTCCCCCTCGATCAGGTGGCTGTAGAAGTCATCCGGGCCGACAAGGCCGAAGGGCACAATGGTGTAGCCCTGCTCCGCTGCCAGGCGCACGAAGCCATCGCGATCCTTCCACTGTAGCCGGTAGTTCTCTCGAGCCGCTTTCACTGCCTCATGGGCGCCGCCGGGGAAGATCAGCAGGTCGTGTCCGCGGGACATCAGGGCCCGGCACACCTCGGGGTGGCCCATCGTCGCCCCGCAACGCAGCAGGCCCGACGCGAGCCTGGGATCGGTGAACAGGAACTTGTCGCCCATCGGTCGAAGAAAACGCGTGTAATCGCGCAGCATGATGGGCAGTACGATAAGCCCATCGATAGCGAACAATCCGTGATTACCCACAAACAGGCAGGGTCGCTCCGGTATGTTCCCAGCGCCTATGACCTGCGGTTTGAACCAGGTCTGTACCAGGCGATGCAGCATCCCCAGCTCCCAGCCGCCCATCGGCTTTGCTGCCAGTGCGCGGCGGATATGGCGCTGCAGCGCTTCGGGATCGTCCAGCGGCGCGTTATCGCTGCGAAATATGGAATTGCGTGCCATGTGTGCCCATGAATTGAAATCCGGTAGCGAGTATATCCATTTGCAGATTACCCTGCAGGGTCGGACGTCTTCTACCGACCGGATATTTCGGCTAGAGTGGCCGCACATTGAGTTCCGAGAGCCTTGAAAATGAGTGAAACGACACTTCAGATACGGTCACTGCTGCGTGAAGACAACACACTGGAGATATTTCTGGCCGCAGAGCCGGTGCCTGAGCCCGCCGCCAACGAGGTGGTGGTGCGTGTTGAAGCAGCGCCGATCAACCCCTCGGACCTGGGCCTGCTGTTTGGCGCCGCGGACCTGAGTACGGTGCAGGCAGGCGGTACCGACGACCGCCCCGTTGTGACTGCGCAGGTGCCGGCAAACGGCATGCGTATGATGAGTGGCCGCGTGGGTCAGCCACTGGTGGTCGGTAACGAAGGCGCCGGTGTGGTGGTGGCGGCGGGTGAGTCCGACGCCGCGCAGGCGCTCATGGGTAAAACAGTCGGCGTGTTTGGCGGCGAGATGTACAGTCAGTATCGCTGTGCCAATGTCATGCAGTGTCTGCCGCTCCACGAGGGCACAACCGCGGTCGAGGGCGCATCCTGCTTCGTCAATCCCATGACAGCGCTGGGTATGGTGGAAACCATGCGCATGGAGGATCGCTCTGCCCTGGTGCACACGGCGGCGGCATCAAACCTTGGCCAGATGCTCAACCGGATATGCATCGCGGATGATGTGCCACTGGTCAACATCGTGCGCAAACCCGAACAGGAGAAGATTCTCGCTGAGATCGGTGCACGCCAGGTGGTGAATTCGTCAGCGGAGGATTTCACGGCGACCCTGACCGCGGCCCTTGACGCTACCGGCGCGACCCTGGCGTTTGACGCCATCGGCGGCGGCAGGCTGGTGAGCCAGATTCTGTCGGCGATGGAGGGCGTGGCGGTGTCAAAAATGACCGAGTACAGCCGGTATGGATCTGCGGTGCACAAGCAGGTCTACATCTATGGCGCGCTGGATGTCGCGCCGACTATGCTGAATCGAAATTTCGGGTTCGCCTGGGGTGTTGGCGGCTGGCTGCTGCCGAGCTTTCTGCAGCGCGCGGGAAGCGAGCGTGTCATGCGTATGCGTCAGCGCGTTGCCGACGAAATCAGCACGACATTTGCCAGTCATTACAGCCGGGAGGTGTCGCTGGCCGAGGCGCTGACGCTGGAGGCCATGGGCGCGTATGGACGCCAGGCCACGGGCGAAAAGTATCTGATACGTCCGCAGAACTGAGCGCGGTCAGTCATCCAGGCGCGGCACGGAAGCCAGCAGTGCCCGGGTATAAGGGTGCTGCGGCTGCAACAGCACCTGCTGCGCCGTACCCTGCTCCACCAGCCTGCCGTGCTGCATTACGCCTACCCGGTGCGCCAGCTGGGGCACGATAGAAAGATCATGGGTGATGAACAGGTAGGAAACGCCTTCGTCGCGCTGCAGGTCGGCCAGGAGGCTGAGCACGTCGGCGCGGGTGGAGACGTCCAGTGCACTGGTCGGTTCGTCACAGATGATCAATTCGGGTTCCACCGCGAGGGCGCGTGCAATCGCAATGCGCTGCAGTTGGCCACCGGAAAACTCGTGCGGGTAGCGATCGGTGCTGTTACCCGGTAGCTGGACTCGCTCCAGCAGCCGCGCTACCCGGACATTACGCTTGTCTTCGCTCCAGTCCGGGTGCAGGCTCAGGATGCCCTCGGCGACGATGTCTCCCACCTGCAGTCGCGGATTCATGGAGCTGTGCGGGTTCTGGAATATCACCTGAATACGTCGCCGGAACGGCAGGTAGCCAGTACGGGCCAGGTTCTCAAGCGCAACACCATCAAAATGGATACGGCCGCCGGTAACGGGTTCGAGCCCGAGAATGGCGCGGCCCAGTGTTGACTTGCCGCTGCCGGATTCACCCACCAGCGCATAGGTCTCGCCGCGGGCAATCTGCAGGCTCACACCGTCGACCGCGCGGGTGTGGTCGACTACCCGCTGCAACAGCCCCCTGCGTATCGGGAAGTGTACCTGTACATTATCCACCGCCAGTAGCGGTGACAGGGACAGCGCTCTGCGGAAGTCACTCAGGTCGGGCAGGGAGGCGATGAGCTGGCGACTGTATTTTTCGCGCGGATTGGCAAAAAAGGCAGCGACGCCGGATTCCTCGATAATGCGCCCACGGTACATCACAGCCACGGTATCTGCCGTATATTTTACTACGCCCATATCATGGGTGATCAGTAGCACCGCGAGCTGGCGTGATCGGGCCAGGGCCGCGATCAGATCGAGCACCTGTTTCTGGATGGTGACATCCAGCGCAGTGGTCGGCTCGTCGGCGATCAGCACATCGGGCTCACAGGCCAGCGCCATCGCGATCATGACGCGCTGCTGCTGGCCGCCGGAGAGCTGGTGTGGATAAAACCCGAATCGCTCGGCGGGATCGGGTATCTGCACCTCGACAAACATACTGATCACCCGCTCACGCAGTGCTCTGCCGCGCAGCGCTGTGTGAAGTCGCAGGGTTTCCGCAACCTGTTGGCCAACGGTTTTTACCGGATTGAGTGCGGTCATGGCATTCTGGAAGATCATTGCAACACGCTGCCCGCGCACGGACTGCATGCGTGACTCCGGCAGCTCAAACAGATCCTGGTCAGTGAGAAAAACGTGCCCACCGGTGACCTTCAGCGCATCCGGCAGCAGGCGCATGGCGGCCATGGAGGTGACCGACTTTCCGCTGCCCGATTCCCCGACCAGCGCCAGTATTCTGCCAGCGGTGAGAACAAAGCTGACATCGTCTACGATCGGCTCACGGGTCTCGGCGAGCGTGACGCTCAGATTGCGCACCCTGAGACGGACATCCCCCTTTGCCGCCGCACTGCTCATGCCCGTGCCTGCTGCAGGCTGGTGCGGGGGTCAAAAGCGTCCCGCACCAGGTCCGAGAACAGGTTGGCGGCCAGCACCAGCATGAACATAAAAATAAAGGCGCCGGCGAGAGTCCACCAGATCACGGGCTCGCGCGACAGTTCGGCCCGGGCGCCGTTGATCATGTTGCCCCAGCTGCCCATGCTCGGGTCGATGCCCACGCCGATATAGGACAGCACGGCCTCTGCCAGCACCAGCGCGCTGAATTCCAGCACGAAGGTAATAAGAATGATATGGACCACGTTGGGCAGAATGTGGCGCGTCAGGATACGCAGATTTGAGACGCCGAAGGCATGTGCCGCCTGCACGTAGTCCAGTTGACTGATTTTCAGCGTCTCGGCGCGAATCAGCCGGCACAGGGTCGACCAGCTGGTGACGCCGAGAATGAAGGCCAGGGCAACGAATTTGGCGTCAGCTTTCTCCAGGCCCACCTCAAAGGCACCGGGGTTCAGGTCGATATACACCTGAAACAGCAGCACCGAGGCCGCGATAAGCAGGATGCCGGGTATCGAGCTCAGCGTCGTGTAGAGATACTGCACCACGTCGTCTACCCAGCCCTTGAAGTAGCCCGCCATGACGCCGAGCGTCACTGCAATCGGCAACATGACCAGTGTTGCCAGTGTCCCCAGCAGTACCCCGGTACGGATTCCCTTGAGCGACTGGTAGAGAACATCGGTGCCGCCAAGGTCCGTGCCAAGCACGTGGTAGTAGCGACTCAGTCCGATCATCCAGGTGCCGCCACAGAAGATCGCGGCCTGTGTCAGCCAGGAAGCGCGCCAGGCAAGCGCGCTGCTGCGTAGCAGCAGCCATTGCGGCGCAATAAGGGCAACTGATAGCAGCAGTCCCCAGGCAATGGCTTGAATACTGCGCACAAGGATATCCCTGGCTTTGTGTTCGGGAATCGCCAGATGCCGGCCGGCATGCACCAGCGCCGGGTAATCGCGTATGTCGTTGCCGTCGGCATCCTTCATGTTCTGCTTCTCAGAGGAACGCAGGGCAAAGGGGGCAGAGTAGGTTCGCTCGAAACGTTCACCCATACCGGCGGTCATCAGGTCAAAAACGCTGGTGACCTTATTGTCGTAATACATGGTGGCGTTCTCGCCATCCTCCGCAGCCGGCAACGCACGTCTGAAGTGCATTGAATCCAGCAGGGCCACACCGACATAGGCGAGGATCACCGTGAAGGCGGCCATCCCCAGGCGGGAGCTGAACACCTGCCTCCAGCGCAGGCGGATGGTGTTATCCCGGCGCAGGCGCCAGAAAAAAAGCACCAGCACAAGCACCAGCAGGAATACGAGTATGTCGGACCACAGCAGCAGCGGTTTCATGCCAGGCGCCTGCTCATGACAGGCGTACCCGCGGGTCGGCCCAGGTGTAGGAGATATCCGTCAATATCAGCCCGACGATATAGAGGATTGAACCGATAAAGACCATGGAGCGGACGATAGCGAAGTCCTGGGAGTTGATGGCATCCAGCATGTAGCTGCCAAGACCGGGGATGCCAAAAAACGATTCGATCAGCAGGCTGCCCATAAACAGCGTCGGAACCAGCACCACGACACCGGTGAGTATGGGTATCAGGGCGTTGGGCAGAATGTGCCTGAACAGGATGCTGAGTTCGCTGCAGCCCTTGGCGCGGGCCGTGCGCACGTAGTCCTGGTTGGCCTCCTCCAGGAACAGGGTGCGGTACCAGCGTGCCCCCGCGCCGATACCGGCGATCACGCCGACCAGCACTGGGAGCAGGACGAACTTCCAGGCCTGGCCATCGGCGTGGAATCCGGAAATGGGTACCAGCCTCCAGGTCTTGGCCACCAGATACTGCCCGCCGATGATATAGAACAGGTAGGAGATCGACATCAGCGCCACAAACAGGAAGACCGCGGCGCGATCGAGCCGGGTGGCGTGGAACATCACCACCAGCAGGGCCACGCAGATGTTCACGCCGATACCGATGACAAAGGTGGGCAGCGCTACCGCGAGACTGGGGCCCATTCGCCGCGCCACATCCGACGTGATATCGCGCCCGCTTTCTGAACGACCGAAGTCGAACGCGAAAAGCCGCAGCGACTTGTTAAAGAAAATCGTGTCGGTAACGCCGCCCAGGCCGCTCGCCTCGGTGTTCATGAACAATGGCTTGTCGTAGCCGTTGCGGCGTTTCCAGTTTGCGATGGCCTCGGCTGTCACGTACTTCTCACCGAGCTGGGATGCCGCCATGTCATCGGGTGAGTTGACTACAAAAAACAGGATGAAGGTCAGCAGATTGACGCCGATCAGTATCGGTATCGCGTACAGCAGGCGTCGAAGAATGTAGGCCAGCATCAAAGTCTCCGCTTCACTGCACAGTCGCGCGCAGGCGCCTGCGGTAGGCGATGACACCGGGGAGCACCAGCGCCAGTATCAGCAGGGCTGTCGCGTACAGCGGCCAGGTCACTGGTCGGTTCCAGGCCGCGCGCTTTTCCTCGCGCATTGCACTGTCGATACGCACGTACTTGAGTGTGTTCTTGGAAATGCCGTGGCGCTTGTTGTTGTGCACCCAGGGGTTGTTCAGGTACACATCTCTCGGGTAGTAGGCAAACAGCCATACCGCGTCATCGCGATACAGTTCGACCATGCGCTCAATCATTGCCTCGCGCTCGGGCCCGGGCGACGCGTTGCGCACCCTGCGGAACAGCCGGTCGTATTCCCCGCGCTCATAACTGGCGTTGTTGGCGCCATCGCACTCGCAGACCAGGGGGCTTTCCGGGCCGAAAAGCAGGAACAGAAAGTTCTCCGGGTCGGGGTAATCCGCCAGCCAGCCGCTGGAAAAAATCTGGGTATTGCCGGTCAGCAGTTTTTCCCGGGTGCGGTTCCAGTCAGCAGGGCGGAATTCAACCTGCACGCCGATGCGTTCAAAGGTGCGGATGATCCAGTTCATGCT
>JBHEPQ010000067.1:0-6359 GCA_046260215.1 Chromatocurvus sp. | reverse complement strand
TGGCGCCACCTTTGCCGCTTTCATCGTGCTTCCCGCGATGGGCTTTCCTGTAACCGTTGCGGCCCTGCTGATTTCCATAGAGCCGCTGATCGATATGGCGCGCACCGCCCTGAACGTGAACGGATCGATGACCGCGGGCGTGCTGACCGGCCGCTACCTGGGAGACCCCCAGGGCCCCACGCCTGGCACTCCCTGAGCCGTCCCTGCACTGCTGCAACGCACCTATTCGTAGCTGAGGTCCTTCACCTTGCCGTGAAACACGCGGTAGACAACGACGGTGTAGAACAGAATCATCGGTAGCGTAAAAATCACGCCAACCAGCGCGAACTGAAGCGACTTCACCGATGCGGACGCCTCCCAGATCGTCAGCTGCCCGATCACGATATCCGGAAACAGGCTGTAGGCGAGGCCGATGCTGGCGAGCAGGCAGATGGCGATGGTTGCGACAAACAATATCCAGCCTCTACCCTGCTCCAGCAAGTCGTCCCGGCCCACAACATGGACGATGGCTGTGAATGCCAGCAAAGATAGCAGCGGCACCGGCGCCAGCCACAGCGCATTGGGCCAGCTGAACCAGCGCGCCGCAATGTCTGCGCTGACAATCGGCGTCGCTACAGACACCAGTAACAGGCCGACGCCCATGGGCCACACCGCCCAGCGCGCCCAGCGGATGGACTTGTGCAGAAGATCTCCCTCGGTCTTCATGATCAGCCAGCCACAACCCAGCAGCAAATACAGCGCCGGAAGCATGAGGGCGATCAGGCTCGCAAACAGCAACTCCGTTGCCGATGATTGCAGACCGGTAATGTAAGCGCCGAGCATCCAGCCCTGCGCCACTGATGCCACCAGCGAACCGCCAAAGAAAGCTCGATTCCATAATGCCTTGCGATGATCCCCGGCCTTGACCCGGAGATCGAAGGCAACGCCGCGCAGAATCAAACCCATCAGCATGAGCGTCACCGGCAGATACAGATGCGTCAGCACCATGCCGTGGGCCGTGGGGAAGGCGATCAGCAGCACGCCCACCCCGAGGACGATCCAGGTTTCATTGGCGTCCCAGAAGGGCCCGATGGAAGCCACCATCAGGTCTTTTTCGCTATCCGTAGCAAAGGGCATCAGCATGCCGACCCCGAGATCATAGCCATCAAGGACGACATAAATCAGGAGCGCCAGGCCCATGACACCCATGTAAATCACCGGCAGCCAGTATTCCATTCTCAGGCCCCCTGGGGTAACTGGGTGTCGACGCGCGCCGACTCAATCTTCAGCGATGCAGCCGGCTTCAGCGCCAGCTGCCGCAGGGCGGCAACATAGGACACCAGCAGGAAAGCGTAAAGCAGCACGTAACCGAACAGAGTGCCACCGACCGTGGCAGCGCTGTGATCCGCCACGACATCACTCACCCGCAGCAGGCCCTCCACGATCCAGGGCTGACGACCGATCTCGGTGACGTACCAGCCTGCCAGTACGGCCACCCAGCCGGAAAACGTCATCGCCGACAGGGCCCACAGCAATCCAGGACCCGGCCGCCGGCCACCGGTATGCCGGCCACCGGTATGCCGGCCACCGGAGTGCCGGCCACCGGAGTGCCGCACCCCCCTCAGCTGCCACGCCGCCCACCAGGCAATAACCAGCATCAATCCGCCGGTTGCAAGCATCACGCGGAACGACCAGAACACAATACCCACCGGCGGACGGTCATCGCCAAAGGCGTTGAGCCCGACCACCTCGCCATCCGCCTTGTGCGTGAGAATCAGGCTCGCGGCGTAGGGCACTTCCAGCGCAAAGCGGTTGCTGCGGCTCTCCTCATCGGGGAGAGCAAACACGGTAAAGGGGACGCCTTTCTGTGTATCCCACACCGCCTCCATGGCAGCCACCTTGGCGGGCTGGTGTTCCAGCGTATTCAGACCATGCAGATCGCCGATAACAATCTGCAGCGGAGCCGCCACGGCCGCCACCAGAACCCCGGTACGCATGACCTTGAGCGTGCCAGAGCCGGCAGCGCCACTGCGCATGCGCCACGCGCTGACGCCGGCAACCAGGAAAGCGCTGGTCAACAGGGACGCTACCAGCATGTGGAAAAAGCGGTAGGGAAAGGACGGATTGAAAATCACCTCCCACCAGCTTTCGACCATGATCACGCCATTGTCGACGCTGTAGCCTGTAGGCGTGTGCATCCACGAGTTCAGGCTGAGTATCCAGAATGCGGACAACGTCGTACCGAACGCCACGAGAAATGTGGCAGTGAGGTGCATGCGGTTGGACACGCGATCCTTGCCAAACAGCATGATACCCAGAAAGGAGGCTTCCAGGAAAAAGGCGCTGAGCACTTCATAGCCCAGCAGCGGGCCCGCCACGTTGCCGGCTTTTTCCATGAAACCGGGCCAGTTGGTGCCGAACTGGAAGCTCATGGTGATGCCGGAAACCACGCCCATGGCAAAGGTCAGAGCAAACACCTTGACCCAGAATCCGTAGGCGCTTTCCCAGTCACGATCACCGGTTACCGTGTAGCGCCAGCGAAAAAACAGCAGCAGCCAGGCAAGACCGATGGTGATCGCGGGGAACAGAATGTGAAAGCTGATATTGGTCGCAAACTGTATGCGCGCGAGTACAATGGGGTCGAACATCATGCGAAACCTCCTGTAGGCACCGTCATCACGACCGGCGTAAAGGCCGGACGGGTGCAGGTCAGGCAACTGACTTGCCAGTCCTTTCCTGGCCCTTATTATAATTGAGTCATACCTTGCAATATCTCGCGATACGCCGTGGCATTGGGTCCTGGCGCGCACGGTCAGACAGCGACTGAGCGTCCGGGCCGCAGCGACGCCACGAGTAGCTCTCTATGCTTTATACTCAATGCTTTTGTGAGGTGTCGACGTAACATGGATAACAGCAAGAGCCGCGAGGCGGCGCGACAGGCGGCCCTCTACTACCACTCCCACCCGAAGCCCGGAAAGCTGGAAATCCGCGCCACGAAGCCCCTGGCCAACGGACAGGATCTCGCCCGCGCCTACTCGCCGGGAGTGGCAGAGGCCTGCATCGAAATCCAGAAAAACGCGCAGAGCGCTGCGGACTACACCTCCCGCGGCAACCTGGTCGCGGTCGTCAGCAATGGCAGCGCGGTACTGGGCCTTGGCAATATCGGCCCGCTCGCAGCGAAGCCGGTGATGGAGGGTAAAGCAGTCCTGTTCAAGAAGTTCGCCAATATCGACTGTTTCGACCTCGAACTGGATGAGTCCGATCCGGAAAAACTCGCCAACATCATCTGCTCGCTCGAGCCCTCTTTCGGCGCCATCAACCTGGAGGACATCAAGGCGCCAGACTGTTTCATTGTCGAGAAACTCTGCCGCGAGCGTATGAACATCCCCGTATTCCACGATGACCAGCACGGCACCGCCATCGTCGTCGGCGCAGCGGCCACCAACGCCCTGATGCTGGCAGGCAAGCGTTTCGAGGACATCAAGGTCGTCTCCGCGGGCGGCGGGGCCGCCGGGATTGCCTGCCTGAACATGCTGGTCAAGCTGGGGGTCAAGCGTGACAACATCTGGCTGTGCGACATTCACGGGCTGGTCTACGCCGGTCGTACGCAGGACATGAATCCTCAGAAAGCGGCCTTCGCGCAGGACAGCGAGGAGCGAACGCTGCACGACGTTATCGGCGACGCGGATTTCTTTCTGGGCCTGTCGGGGCCCGGCGCGCTCAACGCCGATATGGTGAGCAAAATGGCGGCTCGTCCGGTGATTTTTGCGCTGGCCAATCCGACACCGGAGATCATGCCGGACGAGGTGCGCAGCGTCGCTGCGGACGCGATCATCGCCACTGGCCGCTCGGACTACCCGAACCAGGTAAACAATGTCCTTTGCTTTCCCTTTATTTTCCGCGGCGCGCTGGACGTTGGCGCCACGGAAATCAACGACGCTATGCAGATAGGCTGCATCGAAGGTATTGCAGCGCTGGCACGGGCGACCACCAGCGCCGAGGCGGCCGCTGCCTACCAGGGAGAACATCTGGTTTTCGGGCCCGACTACCTGATCCCCAAGCCCTTTGACCCGCGACTGATGGGTGTGGTTGCCACCGCGGTGGCAAAAGCGGCAATGGAGTCCGGCATTGCCACCCGGCCGGTGGACGATTTCACTGCCTACAAGGAGCTTCTCGACGGTTCCGTATTCCGTTCTGCACTGATCATGCGCCCAGTATTTGCCGCCGCCGCGCAGTCACAGCGCCGCATCGTTTTCGCGGAGGGCGAGGATGAGCGTGTTCTGCGTACCGCCCAGGCCATCGTCGAGGAAATGACCGATCGTCCGATTCTCATCGGTCGCCCCGACGTGATCGCCAGTCAGACCGAGCGCGCCGGGCTGACCATCCGGCCGGGAGAGCACTACGATATCGTCAACCCGGCAGAGGATTCCCGCTATCGGGATTACTGGGAAACCTACCTGAAACTGATGGCACGGCGCGGGGTCACGCCGGATCTCGCGCGGGTCATCATGCGCACCAACAGCACCGCGATCGCCGCCATCATGGTGCACCGCGGCGATGCCGAGAGCCTGATCTGCGGCACCTTCGGGCAGTACCTGTGGCACCTGAACTATATCAGTCAGATCCTCGCCCGGGACGGACGCAAACCACTGGGCGCGCTGTCACTGATGATCATGGAGGATGAACCCCTGTTTGTCGCCGACACCCACGTGCATCCGGAGCCCACCCCGGGCCAGATCATGGAGACTGTCATGGGCGCAGCGCAGCACGTGCGCCGCTTTGGCCTGGCACCGAACATCGCGCTGTGCTCACATTCCCAGTTTGGCAATCTGGATATCGACACCGGTCGCCGCATGCGCGAAGCGCTGGATCTGCTGGCGCTGCGCGAACCCGATTTTGCCTACGAGGGTGAAATGCACACCGACAGCGCGCTCGATCCGGAACTGCGCCAGCGTATTTTCCCGGATTCGCGTCTTGAGGGGCCCGCCAACGTGCTGGTTTTTGCCAATACGGACGCCGCCTCCGGCGTCCGCAACATCCTCAAGATGCGCGCCGGTGCCCTGGAGGTCGGACCCATTCTGATGGGCATGAACAATCGGGCGCACATCGTGACACCATCCATCACCGCCCGGGGCCTGCTGAATATCTCGGCGCTGGCCGGAACGGACTCGGAGCACTACGGCGGCTGAAATCCGCGGCACCTGACAGCGCCTGTCAGATATCCCGATGGGTCGCCGCCACACAGGCTGCCTGGTCGTAGATACCCGATAACAACGTCAGCATGTTCGCAACCTCTTCCATGCGGTGGTCACTGTTGGAGATCGCCCGCGTCAGGGGAATAAGTAATTCCCTGCGATACCTCGCATAAAGGTCTGTGGCCTCATCACCGCGCGGCGTCGTCTGGTAGGTTGCCCCTTTCTTGTTGGCATCGGTACCGACCTTCTCGATCAGGCCCGCCTTGATCAGCTTGCGAATGCTGTACTGAATATTCGGCATGTCATCCCGGTTCATCAGGCGCGCGAGCTCCGAAAGCCCCTTCGCCCGATCATGCATTCGCACCACGTTGAGCAGCGAGAAATCGATGCCGCTGCAGCTGACGTTCTCTCCGTCATGGCAGCAGCGGGTCAGGTCATCCATCCAGCGCGTGAAGGCCGAGAATATGCGGAAGATGGAGAATTCTGCTTCGGTGAGCGCCACTTCGTGACTGTTGGTGGACATATGCCAGTGTTTGTCGAAATGCTCGCGGGACGCACCGCCTCCCGGTCCTCTGGTCGTCGATTCAGCCATGACTGCAACCCCTGGTTGATTAAATAAAATTTTATGCTTAACTTAAACGTAAGTTTTAAGTATAAAGTATCTGCAACTGGAGGAGCGAGCCATGGATCATCAGCAGTGTCTGCCCGGCAACAACAAGCTCAAGCTGGGGATTTTCTCCGCCAACTGCTCCAGCGGCATGGCGGTCACCCAGGTCGATGAACGCTGGAAAAACTCCTGGGAAAACAATATCAGACTGGCGCAGCTTTGCGACGATGCCGGACTGGAATTCCTGCTCCCGATCGCCCGCTGGATAGGTTATGGCGGTGACACGGATTTTCATGGCGGCGTTCTGGAAACTGTCACCTGGGCCACTGGCCTTACCGCGCTCACGCGGCGCATTCAGGTGTTCGCTACCGTGCACACCGCGTTCAACCACCCCATCGTGGTGGCCAAGCAGATCGCAACCATGGACCGTCTCGGCAATGGGCGCGCCGGCCTGAACGTGGTCGCCGGCTGGAACAAGCCGGAGTACGATGCCTTCGGGGTGGACCTGCCACAGGAGCATGTGGAGCGTTATGCACGGGCGCAGGAGTGGTTCGACTACGTCTCGAAGCTGTGGCGGG
>JBHEPQ010000066.1:0-13191 GCA_046260215.1 Chromatocurvus sp. | reverse complement strand
CCTGAGAAGAAGGCGTTCATCGGGGTCCGACCATCGGGGTCCGACCATCGGGGCCCGACCATCGGGGCCCGACCATCGGGGTCCGACCATCGGGGTCCGACCATCGGGGCATCGTGGCGCTACTACAGTCGCCCCCCGGCTTGCGTTAAACTATGCTGCTTACCCCGCAGGGGAAACTGCCCGTTCAGGGCGGCGTCACGTCTCCGAAAAAGGTCCGACATGTCCGTTATTGCAAAATCCGCCGAGGAACTCGACAAGATGCGCGTCGCGGGAAAGCTGGCGTCAGAGGTGCTGGAGATGATTCGGCCCCGGGTCGAACCCGGCGTGACGACAGGAGAGCTGGATGAATTGTGTCACCGACATATTACCGAGGTGCAGCAGGCGGTGCCGGCGCCACTCAACTATCACGGATTCCCCCGCTCCATCTGCACCTCGATCAATGACGTGATCTGCCACGGTATCCCCAGCGATACACGCAAGCTGAAAGAAGGCGACATCATCAATATCGATGTCACGGTCATCAAGGGTGGTTATCACGGGGACACCAGCATCATGGTCGGTGTCGGCAAGACTCCGCCGCACGCAGAGCGCCTGATGCGGATTACCCAGGAGTGCCTGTACCGGGCGATCGATATTGTGCGACCGGGTACCACACTGGGCGACATCGGCCATATCATCCAGCAGCACGCGGAATACAACTACTATTCTGTTGTCCGGGAGTATTGTGGACACGGTATCGGCAAGGTGTTTCATGAAGAACCACAGGTTCTGCACTATGGCGAAAAGGGTACCGGCCTCGTTCTTGAGCCCGGAATGACCTTTACGATAGAACCCATGATCAACGCGGGCCGCAGACACACCCGCCTCAACAAGAAAGACGGATGGACCGTCACTACCAGAGATGGCCGACTGTCAGCACAGTGGGAACACACCCTCGCGGTCACCGAATCCGGGGTGGAGGTCATGACCCGCCGCAGTGACGAACCGTTCTGACATTGCCATGCCTGTGAGCGAGCTGTCGCGCCAGCTGTTCAGCCGATCGTCCTTCGAAACCGACGCCGCGGTCGCCGGTCCTGTGAAGGCCGGTAAAAAGGCCTTGCGTATCGCCGACGAGTACCTCAATGAGGCCTTCAACAGCGGCCATCTTGCCGGCGAACTGATCCATTGGCGCGCCAGCGTCATTGACCAGCTTCTGTGCGCACTCTGGGATCGTGTTGCCGGTCATCAGCAGGGGCTGGCGCTGATCGCCGTGGGCGGCTACGGACGTGGTGAGCTGCATCCACACTCCGACATCGACCTGTTGATACTGCAGAATGATCGCGACGGTCAGGGTGCGGCCGAAGTCGAGGAATTCATCACGCTGTTGTGGGACCTCGGCCTGAGCATCGGCCATAGCGTACGCACTCTTGAGGAATGCGCCCGGCGTGCGGATGAGGACGTCACCATCCTGACCAACCTCCTGGAGGCGCGAGTGCTGGCGGGCGACGCCAGCCTGCTCACGCGGCTTCGCGAACTTACATCCACGGCACATATGTGGCCGGCGCGTGAGTTTCTGCAGGCAAAGCTGTCGGAACAGGAGGCAAGACACAACAAGTTCGCGGATACCGAGTATAACCTGGAGCCGAACGTGAAGAGCTCCCCCGGCGGTCTGCGCGACCTGCAGCTGATCGGCTGGCTGGCGCGACGCCATCTTGGCTGGAGCACGGCGCGAGAGCTCACCAGCAGCGGATTCCTTACCGAGGAGGAATCGAGCATTCTTCTGCGCGGGCAGGAATTCATGTGGCGGGTGCGTTACGCCCTGCATATGCTCACGGGGCGCGAGGAAGATCGCCTGTTGTTCGATCATCAGCGTGAGCTTGCACGCCTGTGGGGATTCACCGACGGCGAGCGCCTGGCGGTTGAGCAGTTCATGCAGGTGTATTATCGATGGGCACTGGCGCTCGCACAGTTGAATGAACTGCTTATCCAGAATTTTGATCAGGCCATTCTGCGCACCGCTGCCGAAGACGAGGTCACGATACTCAATGACAGTTTCGAGATCCGCAATGGCTACATCGCCGCCCGCTCGCCAGATCTGTTCATAAAGCGTCCTGGCGCACTGCTGGAGGTATTTCTGCAGGCCGGCAACAATCCGCATATTCAGGGCATCAGCGCCCCGACCATACGCCTGATCAGAGAGCATCGACACCTGATCGATGACGACTTCAGGGCCGACCCCGCCAACCGGGGGCTGTTCCTGCAGCTTTTTTCCGCTCAGAACCGCATGACGCGCCAGCTGCGACGCATGGCGCGCTACGGCATTCTCGGCATGTATCTGCCGGTGTTCGGTCGCATTGTCGGCCAGATGCAGCACGATCTGTTTCACGCCTACACGGTGGACGCGCACACTCTTCAGGTCATCGAAAACATGCGTCGTTTCCTGCGCGCAGATAGCGATGAGCGGTTTCCTGTCACCAGCCGTGTCGCCCGGCGACTGCCCAGGAAAGAACTGCTGTACATCGCAGGGCTTTACCACGATATCGGCAAAGGGCGTGGCGGCGACCATTCGGAACTCGGCGCCGTGGATGCCGAGCGCTTCTGTTTGCAGCACGGCCTCAGTCGCCGCGACACCAATCTGGTCACCTGGCTGGTGCGCAACCACCTGGTGATGTCCGCTTTTTCCCAGCGCAAGGACATATCGGACCCCGACGTCATTCAGGATTTTGCCCGCCACGTCACCAGCCAGATCCGGCTCGATTACCTCATGGTGCTCACGGTGGCGGACATCAACGGCACCAACCCGAAACTGTGGAATGCCTGGCGCGGCAGCCTGCTGCGCCAGCTCTACGCGGAGACACGGCGTGCCCTGCGTCGCGGCCTGGAGAATCCGGTCGACAAACAGGACTGGATCAACGAGACGCGCCAGTCGGCGATCGATAGTCTCGAGTATCGCGGTTTCACCGCCGAGGAGCTGGATGCGCTCTGGCAGGAGCGTGGTGAGGACTACTTCCTGCGCGAACGGGCCGAGGATATTGCCTGGCATACCGAGGCCATCGCCGGGCACCACGATTGCGACCAGCCTCTGGTGCTGGTGCGCAACAGTCTTGAGTCCAACGTCGCCAACACCACACAGATCTTTATTTACGCACGCAATGACAAGCGGTCATTTCCCCGGGTCTGCTCGGAGCTGGAGCAGCTGGAGCTCAGCGTGCACGATGCGCGAGTCTACAATGCCAACGATGGCATGAGCCTGGACACCTTTTTCGTTCTGGATTCCGACGGTGCGCCACTGGAGGATCAGGGAGAGCGCCAGCAGTACATCGCGCAGCACCTCACCCGGGCGCTCTCCGATGAGGCCCGCGGCGCCAGCATTGTACAACGCCGCACACCCCGCCAGATTCGCTCGTTCAGCCTGCCCACCGAAACCCTGATGACCACCGATCCCTACAAGGGCGTCACCGTTCTTGAGGTGCGATCTCCCGATCGACCGGGCCTGCTGGCGCGCATCGGCGAAGTGTTTGTGCACTTTGGCGTTACGCTTCAGGCCGCCAAGATCCAGACACTGGGCGAGCGCGTCGAGGACGTCTTTTTCATCACTGACGACGCACACAAAGCGCTGGAAGACAGCGAGCTGTGCAAGTCAATTCAGGCCGCCATACGGCGCGAACTGGACGGCCAGAAAACCGTATGAATACCGACCTCGATCGCCTCCAGCCCTATCCGTTCGAGCGTCTCGCGGCACTGACGGCGGATATCGCGCCTCCGCGGGATCTGAAACCGATCACGCTGACCATCGGGGAACCCCGCCATGAGGCCCCCGCATCTGTCGCAGCGGCGCTGCGGGACAGCCTGCATCTGTTATCGCATTACCCCACAACCCGTGGCAGCGCGGAGCTGCGCCGCGCTGTGGCCGACTGGATGCATCGGCGTTATCGCATCCCGCGCCCTGACGCGGACACGCAGGTTCTGCCGGTCACTGGCACCCGCGAAGCGCTGTTCGCGATAGCCCAGGCCTGCGTATCGCGGACGCCGGGTGCGCTGGTGCTGAGCCCGAACCCGTTTTACCAGATCTACCAGGGCGCCACACTGCTGGCCGGCGCCGACCCGGCCTTCATGAACTGCGTTGCCGGGAATGACTTTCTGCCAGACCCCGACGCTATCTGCAGCGACACCTGGCAGCGCTGCCAGCTGCTTTATCTCTGCACACCGGGCAACCCGAGCGGCGCGGTCATGCCGCTTTCCCTGCTGCGGCGGTTTATTGAAAAAGCCCTGGAACACGACGTTGTTCTGGTCAGCGACGAGTGCTACTCCGAAATCTACCGGAATGAGGACACACCGCCGGCGGGCCTGCTGCAGGCCTGCCGCGATGCCGGCAACGCGAGCTATCGCAACTGCCTGAGCTTCCAGAGCCTGTCCAAGCGCTCAAACCTGCCGGGGCTGCGCTCCGGCTTTGTGGCAGGGGACGCAAAGCTGATCGACGCGTTCACACGCTACCGCACCTATCACGGCTGCGCGATGCCGCCGCATCACCAGGCCGCAAGCGTCGTAGCCTGGGCGGATGAGAACCATGTCACGACGAATCGCGTCTACTATCGGGAGAAATTTGATCGCGTGGCAGCGATACTCGCGCCGCACCTGACGCTGCAGATCCCCGAGGCGGGATTTTATCTCTGGCCGGAAACGCCGATTCCGGACACTGAATTCGCACGGCGACTGTACGCCGAGGAGAATGTGCGGGTGCTGCCCGGGCGTTTCCTCGCGCAGGAGGCGGGCGGTATCAACCCCGGAGAAAATCGCGTCCGCATGGCGCTCGTGGCGGAACTCGCAGACTGCGAGGAGGCCGCCCGGCGTATCGTGCGCTTTCTCGGGCGACTGTGATGCTGCCGAAAGCCGAGCGCGTTGCCTTTATCGACGCCCGCCTGCAGGCGCTGTATCCGGAACCACCCATTCCGCTTGATCATCGTGACCCCTACACCCTACTGATCGCCGTCCTGTTGAGCGCCCAGTGCACCGATGACAGGGTCAACCGCGTGACGCCGGCATTGTTTGCGGCAGCCGATAATCCGCTCGACATGCTGGCACTGGGTACGGACCGCATACGCACGATCATTCGACCCTGCGGACTGTCGCCCCAAAAGGCCAAGGCAATCACCGGGCTCAGCTGCATGCTGCTCGATGAGCACGGCGGTGAGGTGCCCGCAGACTGTGAGGCTCTGGAACGTCTGCCGGGCGTCGGGCACAAGACCGCGAGCGTGGTCATGGCACAATCTTTCGGCGTGCCCGCCTTCCCGGTAGACACCCACATACATCGCCTGGCTCAGCGCTGGGGACTCAGCTCGGGCAAAAACGTGGCGCAGACCGAAAAGGATCTTAAACGGCTGTTTCGCCGCGAGCGCTGGAACACCCTTCATCTGCAGTTCATTTTTTACGCTCGGGAATTCTGCACGGCGCGGGGCTGCGACGGTCGCGTCTGCGACATCTGTCGCACCTGCTACCCGCAGCGCAGGCACCCGAAAAAAACCCATAAAGCCTGACAGCGCACCCAGCGACGGTCTCTTCACAGGACCTTTTTTGCTATCCTTCTGCGCTTATCGCAACCTTTCCTTTATGGAGATTCCTGTGATCACTCTCTACGGCATCAAATCCTGCGACAGCGTGCGCAAGGCACGCCGCTGGCTCGACCAGCACAGCATCGAATACGTCTATCACGATCTGCGCGAGGACGGCCTGTCGGAAGCAAAGGCAGCCACATGGCTGGATACGCTGGGACAGGATGGACTGCTAAACCGCCGCAGCGCCAGCTGGAAGACACTGCCGGCAGACCTGCGCGACAGCATGGACGACCGCCAGGCGCTGGCGGCGGTGATGCAGCACCCGACGCTGATCAGACGCCCCGTTCTCGATACCGGCAGTGAGCTTCACACCGGTTTCGATCCCGAGCGCTACCAGATGCTGTTCGATCTACACACCCTTTGACTGGAAGACACGCGACGATGACAGAACACGCATTTGCCCTTGGAATCGGTGTCGGCACGCTGGACAGCGCCGGCCACTGGCTCGAGATTTTCTTCCCCCAGCCCCTGCTGGACATTGACGGCGGACTTGCGGCGGCGGTGGAGCCCTTCAGCGGCCCGGAACCGCTCTCCGATGAGGCAGCGCATGGCCTGGCCGCAGCACTCAGACAGGCCGGGCACAATAATCTGGCGCAGCTCGCTGCGCGTCTCGGTGACGCGTCGCAACACGCCGTCTGCACCCTGCTGACAAGCGATGCCCCGCCAGCCAGCGTGCCCGAGGCCTACCTGAAGCTGCAGCTGATTTCACATCGGCTGATAAAGCCCCACGGCACCAACCTCGAGGGTCTGTTCGGACTGCTGCCCAATGTGGCGTGGACCAGCGAAGGTGCTATCGCGCTGGACGAGCTCCCCGAACGACAGCTTGCAGCACGCCTGCGCGGCGATACGCTGAACGTGAGCAGCGTCGACAAGTTCCCGAAAATGACCGACTACGTGGTGCCTCGCGGGGTGCGGATCGCGCACACAGCGCGGGTGCGCCTGGGTGCCTACCTTGGCGAGGGCACAACGGTCATGCACGAGGGTTTTGTCAACTTCAACGCCGGCGCAGAAGGCCCCGGAATGATCGAGGGACGCATCTCCGCGGGCGTCTCGATCGGTGCACATTCCGACCTCGGCGGTGGTTGTTCCACAATGGGCACGCTATCCGGCGGTGGCAACATTGTCATAGCCGTGGGCGAGCGCTGCCTGATCGGCGCCAACGCCGGGATCGGCATCCCCCTCGGCGACCGCTGCACCGTCGAGGCCGGGCTGTTCATCACCGCCGGCACCAAGGTGGCGGTGCTCGACAGCGACGGCGAAACCGTGGACACGGTGAAGGCGCGGGACCTCGCAGACAGGCCTGACCTGTTGTTCAGACGGAATTCGGTAAGCGGTCGCGTGGAATGCCAGACCAACCAGGCTGCGGTGGCACTCAATGAGATGCTGCACAGCCACAACTGACGGAATCACCATGGCGCAGGAAAACGACCAGCCCGTACTGTCTCTTTGCCGCGACCTCATGCGGTGCCGTTCGGTCACGCCCCAGGACGCAGGCTGTCAGGAGCTGATGATCGAGCGCCTGGAGGCCTGCGGCTTCACCTGCCACCGCCTGCCCTTCGGTGACACGCTGAACTTCTGGGCGGAGCGTGGAAACAGCGGGCCGACGCTGGCCTTTGCGGGGCACACCGATGTCGTGCCCCCGGGCCCGGAGACCAAATGGCGCACGCCGCCGTTTGAACCGACGGAAATCGACGGCGTGCTTTATGGTCGCGGCGCCGCAGACATGAAAGGCAGTCTCGCTGCCATGGTTGTCGCCTGTGAAACCTTCGTCCGCAGGCACCCCGACCACGCTGGCAGGATCGCCTTTCTGGTAACCTCCGATGAAGAGGGCCCCGCGACCGATGGCACGGTCAGGGTTATGCAATGGCTCAAGGACTCCGGACGCGATATCGACTGGGCGCTCGTCGGCGAACCATCCAGCAGTGATAGCGTGGGGGACACCGTAAAGAACGGCCGCCGGGGTTCACTGGGTGCGACCCTTGTGATTCATGGCCGACAGGGCCATGTGGCGTATCCGCAGCTCGCCGACAATCCGGTTCATCGTTCGCTGCCCGCGCTGACTGAGCTGGCCGCCGAGCACTGGGACAGTGGCAATGCACACTTTCCGGCCACCTCGCTACAGATATCGAATATCGAGGCCGGCACCGGCGCCACCAATGTCATTCCTGGCGAACTGCGCGTGCTGTTCAATTTCCGGTTTTCCACCGAGACCACGGCGCAGGCCCTGCGCAGCCGCACGGAAGCGCTTTTAAATCGGCACGGCCTGTCATATGACATCACCTGGAACCTCAGCGGCGAACCGTTTCTGACCGCCGAGGGCCCCCTGGTGGATGCGACGCTGGACGCCATCGCACAGGTCACAGGTCGCGCCGGAACGCTTTCAACCGCAGGCGGGACCTCGGATGGGCGCTTCATCGCACCCTATGGCGTCCAGATTGTTGAACTGGGCCCGGTCAATGCATCCATTCACCAGGTAAATGAACACGTGCGCAGCGAGGACCTCGAAACACTGGCAGACATCTATCGTGCACTGCTACACAGATTGTTAGCGAAATAGCGCACATTCCTTCTCAAGGGCATCAACCACCATGGCGCGGTTCACTTCTCCCGGCACGACCAGCACGTCCCCACAGTCCAGCGCCGCAAGACTTCCGGTAACCACCTCCTGCGGTGACATCCACAGCGCGTCCGGCGTGCGGGTTTTGTCAAAGCCATGCATCGTGGCGGTATCGTGTATTTCTGTATGGGTGAACCCCGGGCACAGGCTCTGAACGCGAATACCGTGCCGCTCCACCTCTGCCTGCAGTGACACGGAGAAGCTGTTGAGAAAACTCTTGGTTGCCGCGTAGACAGCACTCCCCGGCATGGTTAGGAATCCGCCGACCGAGGCAACGTTGATGATATACCCACCGCCACCGTCGCGCATCGCGGGCAGGGCCGCGTGTGTCAGCAGCAGCACCGCATCCTGATGCAGCCGCAGCATCGCGAGATCACTGTCGATATCGGTGTCCATGAATGCGCCAAAGCTGCCAAAGCCGGCGTTATTCACCAGCATGCCGAGTGGACCTTGCTGGCGGATGCACTCGACCGCTCGCGCCTGGCCCTCAAGCGTGGCGAGGTCAGCCTGCAGGGGCAGGACCTCCGCGCGTTGTGACGCCAGGTCATCAGCCAGAGCCTGCAGCCGGTCAGCGCGGCGGGCGACCACAATGATGCGAGCACAGCGCGGCGCCAGCTGCCGCAGGTATTCTTCCCCGATGCCGGATGATGCACCGGTGACCATCACCGTTGCCGTTTCAAGATTCATTGACTGACACTCCATCCAGTTGATACACATCGAAGCGCACCGAGCGCCCCGACAGGGTGTGCGACGGACGCAGGTCGCATAGCTGCGGCGCCTTCAGCGGTCGTTTCACCACCACACGCTGTACCGCCTGGGCCAGTGCCCAGCGCAGGAGACGCCGCGCAGCATCCTCTGCATTGCCAGACAACAGTCGCTGCAGCAATGCCATACCCTTGCCCGCGGCCGATCGTCTTCCCGTCGGGAACATCGGATCGAGATAGAGCACATCGCCTGTGGCCAGCTCGGCCGCAGGCAGCGAACAGGCATCGCCGGCGCGCACCGACAGACGGCTCACTACGGCCTGCCGCCAGTCCGTCCCGGCGGACCTGAGGTGATTGACCGACAGGCTGAGCAGTGCAGCAACCAGTGGATGCCGCTCACACATCAACACCCTGGCGCCCAGATCTGCAAGCACAAAGGCATCCCCGGCGAACCCTGCCGTGGTATCCACCACGCGACAGCACTCACGCCTGTGTATACCGATCGCGCGACCGAGCAGTTCATTCTGGCCGCCGCGCCGCCGGTGCGCCATACCGGGATCATAAAAGCGACAGCGCACCGGTCCGGGTGCGCGACGACCGGTCGGCTGCAGATAAGGACCAATCTCATCCACAGACAGATAAACTTCACAGCGTGTCTCGAGCCGGGGATCCGCAACGTCGCCGAGCAGTGGCACCGCAAGATCAGCGGCAATCCGTTCAAGCTCCCGGCCTGTGACCGAGGTATCAAGTGGAGGCCGCGGCCGGGCCAGCGCTATGCTATCGATACTGACATCAGGCGAGCCGACCTCCTGCGCTCTGCTGGGCCCTGAGCTGCTCCGGTGAGTGGCCGAGGCGCATCTGGACATCGCCAAGGGCGGCCGAAATTTCAAGGTTATAGGCGAGATGGGCAAAGCCGTGCTTGTCGGTCAACGACATCTCCAGCGGCGAGGCGTGCCTGGGCGCCAGCGGACGTGAGGCAGTAAGCCAGCAGGAAACCTCCTCTATGGCGCTACCCATCATCTTGATTCCCCGCAGGCGATCGAGTCCCCTGTCGCTGGCAGCCACGAATGCCGGGGTACCATTGGCTATGGCAGCTGCCTGTTCCTCAGACGCCCCGGACGCAGCGGGAAAATCCCCCAGCAGGATCTGTCCGGGGCCAGCCTTATCGATGATGCGCGCCAGATCGATCGTGACGTCCCCGACAATATAGCTGAAGACCGTCGGATTGACGCCCTCTGCCTGGTAGAGCTCATAGTGACTGCCGATATCGAAAGCAGCGCGAATCAGCGGTACTGTCTTGCCCCTGGAGGCTCGCGACGCCAGCGCGTTATCGAGCATGATCAGAATCAGGAAGTAAAACAGCAGGCTGTCGGAATCGGCCTCGCGGTCGCGGTTCCACACATAGTAGCCGTCCCCGGTCGTGGTGCGGGCAAAGTTGATTTCCATTCCCAGCGCCGCAAGTTTGTTATAGACCGAGTTCATGGAATAGGACAGGCTATTGAGCTGACTTGCCTGTTCAAAAGGCGTGCTCAGCGAGAAATCCGAGATATCGAACAACAGTACGGCACGGCTGTCGACGTAGCCAAGCCCATAGCGCCGAATAATCTGCTCTACGACCGCCACCACCGGCGGCTGGTCCTCCAGGGGATGATCCAGTTTTATGAATGTCGGCGACGCCCCCAGACGCACGGCCACTGCAAATAGCTCATCGCGAGACTTGCGCCGCCTGCCGGAGATAAGCTGGCGGATATATCGCTCATTGTCGCTATGCTGTTCGTTGTCGTCACTGCGGGGAGCACAGTAATTGCCGAGAAAGTAGTGAGGGACAAATATCACCAGGAGGCCGCGGGCGTCCAGCGACCAGCACAGAACAATATTCTGTCCCAGACGCCACTGTCGCCGCAGGGTGCGCTCCAGGCTCTGCAGGTTGCCCCGCTGGATGATACTGACAGCTTCCACTTCAGCCGCGCCCACTCAATCGTCGTCCAGGTTCGTCATTCGCGCCAGCGATCCTACGACAAGCATATTAGCATGCCTCCGGGCGCGCGCTCGCCGCCCCGACACTGGCGGCAACCGAGAGCCAGGGAAAGCCTCCGGTCTGCTCCGCCCAGACCACGCTTGCATGCCAGTCGGGAAGGCTCGCCATGAGCTGGCTCTCGACCGCATTGCGCGCATTATTCTGTTCGCTGATGTGGGCGATAGCCAGCTGCACGAGGTCGTCAGTGACGATCTGCGACAGCAGGTCGCAGGCCTGCCGGTTGCTCAGGTGCCCCCAGTCTCCGCCAACGCGGGATTTGAGCGATGGCGGATAAGGCCCTGCAGCGAGAAGATCACTGCAGTGGTTGAACTCCAGAAGCAGACCGTGACACCCGCGGTAGACGTCAACCACGTGCGGAGTGACACTGCCGAGATCGGTCAGAAGTCCGACCCGACAACCGTCGCTGCTGAACAGATACTGACAGGGCTCACGCGCATCGTGCGGGACCACCACGGAACGCACCGTGATGTCGTCCAGGCAAAAGGACTCTCCGGCGTTGAAGGCGATCACCTGCTCACACGCACCCAGTCTACCGCTGCGCTGCGTACCATGTGTCAGGTAAACGGGTATATTCAGTGCGCGGGCAAGAGCACCTACGCCGCTGATGTGGTCACTGTGTTCGTGGGTGACCAGAATCGCCGAGATCGCTGCGGGGTCTACCTGAAGACGCTGCAGACGGCGCCGGGTCTCTTTCAGTGAAAAACCACAGTCCACCATCACCAGGGTTCCGCCGCTCTGAACCAGCGTTGCATTGCCCTTACTGCCGCTTCCCAGGGACGCAAAGCGCACTAATTGATGTTCCCCTTGATGCGCTCGAGCAGCGCCTTTTTCTGTGCCGGCTCCAGGGCGGACTCCCCTGCGTCCGGTTCCAGTTCAATCTGCACGGCGTTGGCGGAATCTTCCGTCACGGAGACGACATAACGGCGATCGGCGAGAGGATGGCCGTCCCCGCCACCGAACAGCCAGCCAAACCAGCCGCCATCGTCTTCTTCCTCGTCGCCGATAAAGCGCACGTAATAACGACCGGCGCTGCGGTCACGGTCGGCGATGTCGAAATTTGCGGCGTCTAGCGCCAGAGCCAGCGAGGCCCAGCCACGGTTGAAGGGCAGACCAAGGCCGATGTAGGGCTCACCGCTGGCATTCTCCTGAACCGATATTCTGCCGCCCGCGCTGATCGCCTGATCCGCCATCATGGAGACCGGCGCGGTCTCTGAGCTGTTGGCAACATACTGCGCCACGCTGCGCAGCATCTCCGACTCGTGCTCGAGATTGTCGGAGGTTTCCGGCCAGGCCCCGGTATCACCGGCCCGGTTCATCTGCAGCACATGCAGCTCGCTGGTGCCGCGCTGTACCCCGCGCTCGATACGGAAACGGAACCGGGACTGCATATCCTGATCCCGCAGCTGCAGCCAGTCTGTTTCTATTGTTCCCTGACCCGCATCAGTACGGCCCGGGTTTATCCCCGCGGCCGACAGGAAAGCACGCACCTGTGGCCAGAGCTGTCCCGGGGCTACCGCTACCAGTGCCCAGCTTTCGTCGCCCAGCCGCTGAATGCGCACCAGCTCTTCCGCTCGCCCGGAGGCCAGGGGCGCTGGCCTGGGAACCTCGAATTCATTACTCAGCAGCGCACTGTTCTGAATCGGCGGAATCGGATACATCTCCTGCAGCGCGGGCGCTTCATCGGAGGGGGCTTGAATGACCTCGGTTGCACGGGCATCGCGATAGTCACCGGAGCGATCGCGAAAATAGCCCGCATCACCGAACAGATAGCCGCAGCCACCCAGCATGATGGCAAGACACCCAACAGACAGAAAGCGCAGGCTCATAAGGCGACTCCCGCCAGGGCATCCGTCACGACCGCGCGCAATTTCGCATCCAGCGGGGTCAATGGCAGACGGATCCCCTCCCCGACCAGGCCCATCTGCGCGAGCGCCCACTTGACCGGTATCGGATTGGGTTCGATGAACAGGGCCGCGGTCAACGCCGCCATCCGCGCATCGATCCCCGCCGCGCGTTCGCTGTCGCCAGCGATAGCTGCCTCACAGAGCGCGGCCATCAGGGCAGGTACGACGTTGGCAGTCACTGACACATTGCCGTGCCCCCCCGCCAGCATGAGTTCGCGCGCGGTCGGGTCGTCACCGGAGTAGATCGCGAAGTCTTCGCTGACCCGCTCGATCAGATCCCGAGCCCGATCGATGTTTCCCGTCGCATCCTTGATCCCGACGATGTTCCTGTGGCGGG
>JBHEPQ010000065.1:0-17905 GCA_046260215.1 Chromatocurvus sp. | reverse complement strand
ACATCCACACTTTCCAGCATCAATGGATGGCACAGCGGTATCAACTCGGAACAGCGCTTTGCGCCCTGAATGCCAGCAATGCGCGCCGCCGCCAGTACATCGCCTTTGGCAAGGCCCGAAGCCCGCAGCGTCGCCAGCGTAGCAGGCAGCATGCGCACGCTGCCACGGGCTATGGCGCTGCGTTGCGTGACGCTTTTTTCACCCACATTGACCATGTGAGCAGCGCCAGAATCATCAAGATGAGTCAGTCCGGACATACCACTCCCCTCTACGGATTTCGAGAGGCGCAGTCTACCCAAGCCGGCCAGCCTACGCCACAAATACCATTCTGCTGCACATTATGTCAGAGTCCGACCCGAACTTGCCTTGTGAAAACGCCGCCGCCGAGAACACTGCCGAGGACCTTGCGTGGATAATAATAGTCAGACCCGGCCGACAGACCAGTACAGCACCGGCTATAAACGCTTCGTGCTGGTCATGTTGACGCTGGTATACGCGTTCAACTTCATCGACCGGCAGATCCTGGTCATCCTGCAGGAACCGATCAAGGCCGACATGGGCCTGAGCGATGCCCAGCTCGGTCTGCTGAGCGGATTTACTTTCGCGGTAATTTACGTCACCGCCGGCATCCCGATTGCGTACCTCGCGGATCGCAGCAACCGGCGTAATATTATCGCCGTGGCGCTGACGGTCTGGAGTGGCATGACCGCGCTGTCCGGGCTGGTTCAGAATTACGGTCAGCTGCTGCTCGCGCGGGTCGGCGTTGGCCTCGGTGAAGCCGGCGGGAGCCCGCCTGCACACTCGATGATCAGCGATTATTATCCGCCTGAACAGCGCGGCACGGCCCTGTCTTTCTATTCTTCCGGGATCTACATCGGCATACTGCTTGGCTACGCCTTTGGAGGCTTGCTCGCCGAAGCGTTCGGCTGGCGGGCGGCGTTTATGCTGGTTGGTCTTCCCGGCATTCTGCTCGCCGTGGCACTGCTGCTTGCAGTCAAAGAACCCCCGCGCGGTCGCTGGGATGCCAGCTCCCGCGACGATAGCAAACCCAGCTTCAGTGAAACTCTGGCGCTGCTCAGGCAGAGACCCGCGTTCTGGTTCATCGCCATGGGTTGCGCCCTGACCTCCTATGTCAGTTACGGCAACGGCAATTTTCTACCGTCACTTTTGATCAGAAACCACGGCATGAGCGTCGCCGACGTCGGCCTGGTTCTGTCGTTGGTGGCCGGACTTTCCGGCGCCATCGGCACTTTCCTGGGTGGATACCTTGGAGACCGGCTAGGCGCCGGGGACAAGCGCTGGTACGTCTATGTTCCCATCATCGGCGGCATCGCGGCGTTCGTTCCCTACTTTTACGTTATTCTCAGCGAGAACACGACCGGCGTCCTGGTCGTACTGGCAGGCGTGAGTCTTGTGAATTCCCTGTACCTCGGTCCGAGCATCGCCATCTGCCACGCTCTGGTGCCCCCGCGCATGCGCGCGGTGACATCCGCTATACTCTTCTTTGTACTCAACATGATCGGCCTCGGACTGGGCCCATTCCTGACTGGACTGGCGAGTGACCTGCTCACACCCATAGCAGGCGCACAGAACCTGCGCTACGCCATGGTCATTACGGCCAGTGTGGGCTTTATTGCTATTCTGATGTTTGCCATCGCCTCGAAGCGATTGCTCGTCGACCTCGAAAAAACGGCGAAGCGCGAACGCGAGCATGCCTGAGCAGCGAGTTCTGGTATGCTTTCTATAACGTGGTTTCTGACAAAGGAGATAGACAATGGGCGTTGAAACCGGCGGCCTTCTGGGCCTCATCTGGCTGGCCCTGGTCATTTACGCGATCATCAAGACGGTTCAGAGCTCCGCGGGAACCGGCGCCAAGGTAATCTGGACCCTGGTTCTACTGGTCCTTCCGCTTATCGGTCTTCTCGCCTGGTTCATTTTCGGCCCCAAGGGTTGATTGCAGGGGCGTACCATGTCGGCTAGCCCTTACAGACAACCCAGTACCCTGCGCGACGCTGACGGCAATCTGCGGACCGTGGGCTTCGAGGTTGAATTCACCGGCGTATCGCTGACAGACACGGTGTCGGCAGTAGAACACGCATTTCCCTCTTCCACCCGAAAAAGCTCGACCGCCGCCGCCTGTGACCTCGAGATAGAAGGCCTCGGCCTGTTCAGCATCGAGATCGACTGGGAGTTTCTGAAACAGCAGGCAAATGAAACAGGTGATGTCCAACCGGACGACTGGGTGAAGCTGCTCAGCCAGGCTGCCGAGTTGGTAGTGCCGGTCGAGGTAGTCTGTCCGCCTATCCCGGTTGATCGGCTACATGAACTGGTTGCCATGACCGACGCCCTGCGCGACGCCGGAGCCCAGGGTACCGGCAGCTCCCTCATCGCAGCCTACGGCGTGCACATCAACCCGAGCAGTCCCGCACTCGACAGCGTCACTATCCGCAATTATCTGAGGGCATTCGGTCTGCTGCAGTGGTGGCTGGTCGAGGCACACGCGGTCGACCTGACGCGGCGCGCAAGCAGCTATGTCGACCTGTATCCCGAGGCCTATCTCAGACTCCTTTTTTCGAGCGGTGAAGCACCGGATATGGATCAGCTCATCAAGGATTATCTGGCGCACAACCCGACCCGCAACCGGGCGCTGGACATGCTGCCGCTGTTTGGCGAGGTGAATGAATCCCTGGTGCAGTCTGCCGTACACGACGATCGAATAAAAACGCGCCCTACCTTTCATTATCGGCTTCCCAACTGCCACATTGATCGCAGGGACTGGTCCCTCGCCGACAGCTGGAATGTGTGGTGGACCGTCGACGAGCTGGCTCAGCGACCTGATGACCTCGATACGCTGGCCGCGCACTATCTCGACCAGCACAGGGCAATTCTCGGGGTCAAACGCAACAGCTGGGTGGAATTCATGGATCAATGGCTGCGCGACCGCGGGTTGGCGTAACCGGCGCCGCAAGGCGCTGGGCTCCCGCGTGGTGGTGCACGCGCTTTGCGCTGTGGTTAGCAGGCGCCAGCGCGATCCGCGTCAGTGTGCGCCACGGCGCTGGTGAGGCGGATTTCGATGCGCTCGTGATCGGTGGCGGTAATGACATCGGCCCGGAACACTACCAGGGGGATATCCGCGAGCCGGTAAAAACGGACAGGGCCCGCGATGCGCTGGAAATCCGCTGGATTCACTATGCGCTGGACCACAACAAGCCACTGCTGGGCATCTGCCGCGGTGCGCAGCTGATCAACGTGGTCCTGGGCGGCAACCTGCATCAGAATATCCGCAACATGCGGAAAAGAACCCACAATCGCCCGGGTCTGCTGCCAACGAAAACCGTGACCCTGCTGCCGCAATCGCAGATCGCCCTCACCTGCGTCAGCCAGCGCCTGCGGGTTAACAGCCTGCACCACCAGGCGATACATGAATCAGGCAAGGGGCTAAAAGTCGTCGGGCGCGATCTCGACAACCTGGTGCAGGCCGTTGAATCGTCGACCGACAGAAAGATTCTCGGCGTGCAATGGCATCCCGAGTACCTGTTTTATCTGCCTACCCAGCGGGCGCTGTTTCGCTGGCTGGTCTCGCAGAAGTCTCAATCACGCTAACGCGCCAGCGCGGGCGGCCCCGTCCCAAAACACCGAACAGAACAAGGAGAGAGCCAGGCCATGAAAGAACACAGCATCCGTTTTCTGCAATCATTTATCGTTCTTTGTTTTTTCACCCTCACCGCAGTGGCGCAGCCCCTGCCCGCGGGTACGCCATTTTCCCTCGGAATTTCTCCGGAGAGACTCGAGAGAATCAACACCCACATGCGGGGCGCCGTTGACAGCGGCATCATGGTCGGCGGTGAAGCGGTCATTGCCCGACGCGGCAAGGTAGCCTATCGACAGACCTGGGGCATGAGCGATCGAGAGGCCGGCGACCCCGCGACCACCGACACCCTGTACCGTATTTATTCCATGACCAAACCGGTCACTGCCGTTGCAATGATGCTGCTGTATGAGGAAGGTCGTTTTCAGCTCAACGATCCACTGGCGCGCCACTTGCCGGAATTTGCCGATCTCAAGGTGCTCGAAGGCAGCGGCGAAGACGGGGATCCCGTCCTGCGCGACCCTGCGCGGGCGCCCACCATCCGCGATCTGATGCGGCATACGGCAGGAATGACCTACGGCGTTTTCGGCAACACCGCTGTCGACAGCGCATACCGCGAAACCGGTCTGCTGCAGTCACCGGACCTGGAAACCTTCACGCGTCGTCTCGCGACTCTCCCGTTACAGTATGATCCAGGTGAACGCTGGCACTACAGCGTGGCCGTGGATCTTCAGGGCCGATTGGTGGAAGTGCTTTCCGGTATGGCTTTCGCCGACTTCCTGCGCGAGCGGATTTTCGAGCCACTGGGAATGGAAGACACGGCGTTCGTCCTGTCACCTGAACAGCGACCTCGCCTCGCTCAGCTGTATTCACCTGAGGGCACACAGATCAGTTGGAATGACCCCTGGCAGCTAAGCCAGTCGCAGGCACTGGAAGTCGCCGACCCACGCCTCAGTGAAGCCTTTATCGACGGCGGTTATTTTGCCAGCGGTGGCGCTGGCCTGGTCTCATCGACCAGTGACTACCTGCGCTTCAGCCAGATGCTGCTGAACGGTGGCGAGTTTGACGGCGTGCGATTGCTGTCGCCCCGCACCGTGGAACACATGCGCCGCAACCACCTGTCCGGCATCGGCAGGGAGAGCCTGACCAGCGCGGGCGGATTTGGCCTTGGCGTCGCCGTCACAGTGGACCCCGGTGTCGGCGGGGAAATAGGCTCCGCGGGCAGCTATGGCTGGGGCGGCGCGGCGGGCACGCGTTTCTGGGTCGACCCTGAGGAAGACCTGATAGCGATTTTCATGACCCAGAGCGTGCCCCACCAGACGCAGCTGGGAGATCAGTTCCGGACGCTGGTATATCAGGCGCTGATTGACTGAAAAGCCACACGGACCCACTCTTCATTCATCATGAAACGGCGCTGAGGGCGACCAGCACGGCAAATGCGGTCGCCGTGGCCACCGCGACCGACCAGGAGAGAAAACGCTGCTCCAGCGCCCGAAGCCGGGGGGCAAGGCGCATCGTCAGCTCGCCGACCCGGGCAAGCATACCGGCCCCGAAAACGGCTGCGCGTGACGCCAGGACGGACACTCCTTGAAGCAAGCCACCCCGACGGGCCAGCGACAATACACAGGTGACCACCAGCAGATGCGCGACGAGCGCCGCACCCAGCATGCCCAGCAAGGTATACCAGACCTCGGGCGCAGCCAGCGACGGATCGACAAGCCGGACGCCGAGCAACAGTCCCGCCACCATGGCAACACAGAGAAGTCCAGTGACGGCACCGGGTCGCCAGGGATATAGCCTACCCGGTAGTGGTGCAAGCAGGAGCAGACCGGCAATCCGGCAGCCACCGGTGGCGACCAGCAAGCCTCCGACGAAGGACAGGCCTCCCCCTTTTTCGCGGTAGGCAGCCCGCAGCTCGCCAAAGCCTGTTGCCTGGGCTTCTGAGTACAGGTAAGCCAGCAGTTCAAACAGAATGAGGTCGCCCAGTACCAGAAGCATGGCCTGTGCCGCGGCGGTACGCGCGTGATCCACCCCATGAACGGCGAGAAGCGTTGCGACGGTAGCGTAGCCCGCAATAGAGATGCCCGTGTAGAACAACAGCGCCTCCTGTGCCAGCACACCGGCACAAAGGGCAACTACCACACAGCCATAAACCACGGCCAGCGCTACCCGGTGCATCCGTTCCGATGCGCGCCAGAGCCATGCACCAAACAGCAGCCAGAGCACGATCACCGCGGCCAGCAGCGCAAGCTCCAGAGGGCCGGAAGCGAGCCGACTACCCTGCAGAACGGGGTCCAGTGCTACGCCTGACGTCATTCCCCCGACTGTCATAAGTCATAGAACTCCCGCAGCACTACAAGCTTCGCCCATTCCTGCGGACTGTAAGGTACCGACGCGAACAGCCCCACCGCCAACGCCAGGGCCGCCGTAACCAGCGGCGGAATGAGCAGGGCCAGCGACGTCTCCGCCCGCGGATAATGACGTTCGTGCGGCCATTCACCGTCGGCCTGCAGAAACCAGGCGCGGTAGAGTATCGGCAGGAAATACATGGCGTTCAGCGCACTGCTGCCGGCGAGGACCAGCAGCACCCAGCCGGCGCCGACCTCCATTGCGCCTAGACCCAGGTACCATTTGCTGATGAAGCCGGCAACCGGCGGTACACCGATCATTCCCAGGGCGGCCACCGTGAATGCACCCATGGTCCAGGGCATACGCCGACCAACCCCGTTCATTTCACTGATCTTGTGTATCCCCAGAGTCTCTGCCAGGTTGCCGGCACAGAAAAACAGCGTTATTTTCATTATGCCCTGGTGCACGAGGTGAACGAGGCCCCCGACACTTGCGATCGGCCCCACCAGGGCGACGCCAAGCGCTATATACGACACCTGGCTCACCGTGGAATAGGCCAGACGTCGCTTCAGGTCATCCTGAAACAAGGCCCGCACCGAGCCATAGAGAATGGTGGCGCTGGCCAGCCAGGCCAGGGGCATCATCACGCCGAGCCCGGCAGCGAACTGGACACCGAAGATATCGTAAACGACGCGCACAATCCCGAAAGCCCCGGCCTTCACCACTGCCACCGCGTGCAGCAGCGCGCTGGCCGGCGCCGGGGCAACCATTGCCTTGGGCAGCCAGCCATGCAGCGGCAACAGCGCCGCTTTTACCCCGACGCCGGCGATCAACAGGACGAAGATACCCACAAGTGCCTTGTGGTGGCTCGCATCCAGATCGCTGACGATGCCCTGTGGCCGGAATTCCAGGGTACCCGTCAGCGTGTACAGCCAGGCGGCTCCCAGCAGAAGCAATACCCCGCCGAGTACCGTGTACAGGAGGTAGGTCTCGCCGGCGCGCCGCGCCACCGGCGTACCTCGATGCACTACCAGCGGGTATGTCGACAGCGTGAGCATTTCGTAGAACACAATGAAGGTCAGCAGATTACCGGCCATCGCAACACCCACCGTTGCGGTAACGCATAGACTGAAGAAGCCGAAAAAGCGGCTGCGATGGGGCGAGTCCTCAAGATAGCCAACGGCGTAAATCGTGGTCAGGAACCAGAGCTGCGCCGACAGGGTGACGAAGAGCAGCGCCAGCGCATCGGCGCGCAGCACAAGGGGAAGACCGGGCAGCAACTTGAAACGCGCCTCGTACTCCACACCGTTGTAGACGCCCAGAAGCATCCAGCCCACCAGAAGGAGCTTGGATAGCGCTCCCAGCAGGTTGAGCGCAGTGCGCAGGCGCACACTTTCCTCGGCGAGGGCAAAAATGATCAACCCCGTCACCAGGGAGCTGGCAACAAGCGCCAGCGGCAGCAGGAAGCTCATACTCAACTCATTCACCCCGCGCTTCCGGCATGAATGGATGACCGACTGCGAGCAGGTCCAGAGTCGCGGCTCCAAAAAAGCCCAGCAGCACCGCGGCAAACGCCAATGCCAGGGGCGCCCACTCCATGGCCCGTGCCACAGCCCGCGGCTCTCCACGCGGCGTGCCGCTGGTAAAAATGTGCTCTAGCAGTTTGAACACGTAGACCGCAGCCAGCACACCCCCCAGCAAAACTACCAGGGCGATCGGCCAATGCCCCTGCTGCAGTGCATTCTGCAGCAGAAGCCACTTGCCGCTGAACCCACCGCTGGGCGGAAGCCCCATGATACTGACGCCGGCAAGGCCCAGCGCAGCCGCCGTCAATGGCATGCGCTGTACCACGCGATCGAGGTCGCGGATGCGGTCGTGCCCGGCAAACGCCAGCAGATTACCGGCGGCCATGAACATTGCCGCCTTTGCCAGCCCGTGGGCGAACACCATAAGAAGAATGCCGCCCCAGGCGCTGACCCCGCCGACCGCGACCAGCGGCAGGGCGAGAAAGAAATACCCCAGTTGCGCCACTGTCGAATAAGCGACCAGCATCTTCGCCCTTTCCTGCATGATCGCCTGCAGGGAGCCCCAGATAACAGCCACGGCACCGAGCACCCCGAGCAGGTTTGCTGCACCGGGGCTGACACCGGGAAAGACCTCGACCCAGAGCCGGAGCAGTATATAAAAACCGACCTTGACTACCAGTGCGGACAACGCTGCGCTCACCGGGGCAGATGCGCTGGCATGCGCCGCGGGAAGCCAGAAATGAAACGGGAATAAGGCGGTTTTTAACAGCAGGCCGGTAACCATTGCCGCGAACGCGACCACCGCCACCGACCCGGGCACGTCGGCCTCACCAACCAGGACGATATCGACACTGCCTGCACTGTGATAGAGCAACGCGACTCCGAGAAGATACGCCATGGAACCCAGCAGAGTCGCCAGCAGATAGCGCATTGCAGCCACCAATGCCGCCCGCTGCCCGCGCATGGCCGTCAGCGACACGGCCGCGATACCGACCAGTTCCAGAGTGACGTAGAGGTTGGAGAGATCCCGCGACAGGAACAGCGCATTCATGGCGGCGAGCAGCAGCAACCATAGTGGCCAGAAATGTCGCGCCGCCGCAGCCACGAAAGAGGCCGTGGAATAGACACTGATGCCCAGAGCGACAAGGCCTGTCATTGCCAGCATCACAGCCGACAGACCGTCGAGGTACAGATTTATGCCAAGCGGCGCACCCCAGCCACCCATCTCGTGCTGCCAGGGGCCCGCCGCAATCAATTGGAAGATAGCAGCGATCACCAGTGCCAGGTTCCCGCCCGCTATCGCGACACCGCAGACTGCGCGACCGCGCGGCAACAGGAATGCCAGAATGCTGCCCAGCAAGGGCAGGAGAATCAGGAAAACCGGCGCTGCAGCCTGGGCGGTCACCTAATCGTCATCGGTTTCGGGCAGATTGGCGCTGCCGGTCGCTTCCACGACTCGCAGCATCAGGCGCAGACCGAGTGCAGTAGCAGACACCGCGACGACGATGCCGGTAATCACCATGGCATGGGGCACCGGATCGACGGCATCGCCGCGCCCGGCCAGTGCAACCAGCAGCAGAAAGACGGCGCTGCCGATCACGTTTATGGCGAGAATACGGAACAACAGATGGCTACGCGTCCCCAGTGCGTACAATCCGATACAGAACAGACCGACACCCAGCAGCGCATACAGCTGCCACAGATTCATGCGGCGGTATTTCCAGGACCTGCCCCAGCACGGGCTGCCCCAGCACGGGCTGCCCCAGCACGGGCTGCCCCAGCGCGGGCTGCCCCAGCAAACAGGGTCTGCAGGGTCACTGCTATGGAGAGGGTCGCAAAGCCCTCAATGACAAGAATGAGCGTGCCGGCCGCACCTGCCGGATATTCCAGAAAGCGGCCACCGACGAGCATGCCCGCGACCCCGACGATGGTGAAAACCAGAATCCCTGGCAACAGCACCAGCTCCAGAACACTGTTCATGCGCGCCCCACGCCACGCCGGATCGAGCAGACTCATAAGCACACCCGCCCCCGCCAGTACCGCACCCGCCTGAAAAGCCCCACCGGGGGAATAGGCGCCAACCCACAGCAGGTAGGCCGCAACCACGATCAACACCGGCACGAGCAGGCGCACGAGTTGTTCAAGCACCGGGGGCGCCGATGGCAGGGATGTGACCTCGGCACTGTCGTTGAGACCCCAGGCACCGAAAAGCGCGAGTAACAGCACGACCATTTCCAGCAGTGTATCGTAAGCGCGATAGTTCAGAAGCACGGCGGTTACCGGGTGGCCGACGCCCGCATCGGCCATGTGCTGATCGACAAGGGCGACGAGATCACCGCTCGCCGGGGGCATCTGCATGACGGCAAAACCCAGCCCGACCGCGACGAACAGCAATGACAGGGCAAACAGCGCCCCTGGCAGTCGCGTCAACGGTCTCGCTCCCGACCGCCCTGACGGTCTCGCTCCCGGCCGCCCTGAAGGCGCTCGAGCCTCGCCAGCGCCGACATGAGCAGCGCGCCGGTCAGTCCGGCGCCGATGGCAGCCTCGGCCATGGCGACATCCGGCGCCTCCAGACGCATCCAGGCCAGCGCCATCAACAGGCCAAAGGCGACGAAGAGCACCACACCCTCGAACAGATCGCGACTGAACAGACAGCGCCAGGCCAGCCACAGAAGCCCGGTGACGAGGCTGACATCAAAAAACCAGTGCATCATCAGCGGCGACGCCATGGTGCTTCTCCGCGCCGGAGACTGTCCATGGCCACCAGGTGCGCAACACTGGAGCTGGCGACCAATACCAGTCCCCAGATGAGAACCATCTTGGCGGCAACGGCGGGCGACCCGGAGCGTAGGGCCAACCCGGCCACAATCAGGCCGAGACCCACGTTATCCGCCTTTGTCAGTCCGTGCAGGCGTGTGTAGATGTCCGGCAGCCGCAGCAGGCCAACGGTGCCCGCGAAGAAGAAGAAACCGCCCAATAAGAGACAGGCGCCGGCCAGCAGATCCATCAGTCCGCCTCCCTTGCCGGTGAAGCACGGCGTACGAATGCCACCGCCGTGACGGCACCGAGCAGGGCAAAGACCAGGGCAACGTCGCGCAGGGCCGGCAGCGATTGCGAATCGGCCTGCAACAGGAGAATAGCCACTGCCGTGGTCGCAAACAGTTGCGATGTCAGCAGGCGATCGGCGGGGGTAGGACCCACCAGCAGACGCCAGAGTCCAGCCAGGAGATTACCCAGGAGGAAGAAGGCCAGGGGCAGCAGCATAAACTCAGCCATGTCCTTTTCCGGGAAAAATACGCTGGACTCGCGACTCGAGGGCTGCGAGCTGCGCGTTGTGGTCGGTGCGACAATCCAGTACGTGAACCGTCAATGTCGCGCCATCCTGCGACGCTGCTAACGTGCCCGGTAACAGAGAGATAATGTTCATGAAGACGACTCGACCAGGCCCCTCCGGCAGCACACACCGATAAATCAGGAGACCGGGATGAATGTCGAGTGAAGGCGACAGTGTGCGACGCGCCACATCAAATGCCGCCAAGAATGAACGCGTTAGAAAAACCGGCAGGAACAGGAGCATCTCGACAAGGCTGATGCCAGCAGGGGGGGCGATGCGAACGCTGACCAGCGTCGCCAGCAGTATTGCAGGCACACCGATGAACCAGGATGCAACCACACCCTCTGTCAGTATCCACCACAGCAACGCCAGCAGTAACACGCGCTGAAGCGCGGTCATGACGGCTAACCTGCGTACCGGCATAAGCACTCGAAACCCATGAAATCAGTGCTTGAGAGTAATGCAGCATACCCGCCTCCGTCAAAAGCCGGGCCCACGCGTCAGCCAGTGTTCTGCGGCACGAAACGCAGGGCAACACCGTTGTTGCACCAGCGCTCGCCAGTGGGCTCCGGACCATCCTTGAAAACATGACCCTGGTGGCCGCCGCAGCGGGTACAGTGATATTCGGTGCGCGGCCAGATCATCTTAAAATCCCGGCTGGTACCCATGTGCTCGGGAATCGCGGTGAAGAAGCTTGGCCAGCCCGTGCCGCTGTCGAACTTCATCGCCGATGTAAACAAGGGTAGATCACAACCTGCACACAGATACAGACCATCGCGTTTTTCTTCGTTTAGCGGGCTGGTGAAGGGACGCTCGGTGCCCTCCTTGCGCAGCACGTCGTAAGCGGACGAGCTCAGTTTGTCACGCCAGGCGTCCGCATCCAGCTCCACCGCATCCGAGAGTGCCGGCGGGTCGAGATCCGCCGGCAGGTAATCGCGCCAATTGTTCTGCATCCTGTTAATCGCCTCCATCGTCTTTCTGGCCCAGGCGGGCATGGCGGCCGCCAATGCCGCCACACAACCCGCCTGAATTACAGTGCGCCTGCTGATGTTTTTTCTGCGAATCATTGAAAAACCTCCAATACGATAACGCGCTGAGAACCGATATGGTAGCGGGTTTGTGCGCCGCAGGACTATCGATGACGCTCCTGCCTGCAGGTAGTTAATGATCTGCCGGATACAAACCCGACAGCACTGAGGTACCCTACCGCAGTCGACGGACGCGCAAGGCGGATTAACTGCTGACAGCGCCAGCGACGGAGAGCCCTATGACACGCATCACCGCCAACGGCATCGCTATCGAGTACGAATCGTTTGGTGATGCTGGAAATGACACGATACTTCTGATCATGGGGCTCGGCACTCAGCTTACTGCCTGGCCCGATACGTTCTGCGAGAAGCTCGTGAATTCCGGTTACCGGGTCATCCGCTTCGACAATCGCGACATTGGACTGTCTACCCATTTGACGGATGCGCCAACGCCAAATATTCCCCTCCTCGCCGGTCTGCGCATGCTGAGATTACTGCCACCCGTGCCCTACACCCTCGACGACATGAGCGAGGATGCCATCGGCCTACTGGATGTACTGGGCATCGAGCGCGCGCACGTCGTAGGTGCCTCCATGGGTGGCATGATCGCTCAGCTGTTGGCCGCACGTTTCCCGCAACGAACGCTGAGCCTGACTTCCATCATGTCGACCACCGGCAATCGTGCACTGCCGCGGGCGAATCGACAGGCAACGCGCGCCCTGCTGATAAAACCGGACGACCCTCTGGATCCGCAATCGGTAATTGCCCGCAATGTGACGGTGCGCAAGGCGGTGCAGAGCCCCGTCTACCCCAAGAGTCAGGAAGAACTTTACGCCGCCGCAGCCGGCGCCTTCCACCGTGGCGGTTACGATCCTGCGGGTGTAGCGCGGCAACTCGCCGCCGTTATCGTTTCCGGAGACCGAAGACGGCTTCTGCGCCGCATTACGGTACCGTCGCTGGTGATGCATGGAGATGCTGACCCCCTGGTGAAGGTGGCATGTGGTGTCGACACGGCCCGAAACCTGGCGGGAGCAACCCTGAAGATATTCCCCGGTATGGGTCATGACTTCCCGGAACCGCTGCTCGAGGCAATGGCGGAAGAGATTCACCGGATTGCAGTCAAGGCAGCCTGACCACCCCCGACCTGGGTTCGAGTGCAAACAGTGTGCGACCGCTTAGCGCGCCAGCGGCCAAAGGGGATCATCCCGCAGTGAGCCATCGACGAACTGCTTTGGTTCAGGAACCTGTGACAATACGCTTATCCGGAATTTTCAGCCGTCTCAACGCCGCCCGAACAGGCTTGACCAGCGATTCCGGACCACAGACAAAATAGCGATGGGAGCGACGCTCGTCCCGGGGCAACAGCGTATCGAGCAGCCTGTGGTCCATTTGTCCCACGGCACCCCGCCATAGGGGGCCTGGATCCTGCACGATAGGGTGCACCGACAGCGCGAGCGTATCCGACATCACGTGAAGTTCCTCAAGGTGTGCTATCGAAGTTTCTGAGGGCACACAGTAAAGCAGGGTCAGAGAGCGCGGGTCGCCAGCGCGGTAAAATGTTCGAAGATGGCTCAGCACGGGGCCGATGCCCGTTCCTGCCACAATGTAAACGGTGGGGATCGGATCATCGTCCGGAATAAGATGACCGTGTGGCCCGTCAAGAAAAACCCTGCTGCCTGCGGGTATTTCGCCGATGCCCGCGGTAAAATCGCCTTTTTCCTTGATCGTAAATCCAATCGTCGACGAATCAGTGGCGGCGGTGGACATGGAAAACGGGTGATCGCCGATATCGAACGACTGGCGACCAAAGGTAAGCCAGGCAAACTGACCCGGACGAAAATGCATGATGCGATGTGCCGCATCTGGTCCTTCCGGTCGCAGGGACAGTTCCCAGGTGCGGCCCCCAATCTGCTCGATGCGCTGCACAAGGTAGGGCAGGCGTCGTTGCTGCCAAGGCCTGACAATAAAAAGCTCTATCAGCGTCAGCATCGCCATGCCCAGCAGCAGTGCCCAGTAAATCATCATCGAGGTTCTGGCGCTGTAGCCATTCGCACTGATCGCATGCACGGCCACCAGCGCAGCCAGGCTGACCGCCGCGCCGACATGAACCAGCCGCCAGGTTTCGTAGCGCCACGGCAGCTGGTGACGATCCGCTGCCGTCAACACGATGACCGCCACCAGAACAAAGGCGCCAAAACCCGAGAACAGTGATAAAGCACTCAGATTCAGCTCGGGGTCTGCTGCATTGAACCAGGGCCAGGCGCCGTCCGACGCTGTATACATAAACGGATGAACAACAATCAGCGCGATAATCACATAGGCGATGCGCCGATGAATGTTGATCGTTCGGTTCAGCCCGATGCGGCCTGAAATCCAGCGGTGTCGGCCGGAAAACAAAAACTCCGCAAGCAGGGCCGCAAAAGCAAGAATCGCGATCGCGGAGGCAATATGATCGATGACGGGGCGCGACAGGAGCGGACCTTCAATCAACGCTATCGTCAACGGCGTGCATATCAGCGCGGCGTAAAGGATCAACAGCCACCAGGGACGACCCCCGCGACGCGGCGGCGGCGAGCGCAGAGTTAGTCGCAATGGACCAGGGCGTGATTCGGCTTGCACCGCTGATTCAGCCCGTGAATGCTCTACCGACGAGTCCGACAAGGCAGATTAACGCCGCGGCGACGAGCAGTTTAGGCGCGTGACGATCAACCCAGCGTTGCTTCGTGTCCGATTCGTCATCACCGTTGTCCGAACTGCTCACGCCACTCCAGGCGCATGGGACGCGGATCCCATCACTCCGCTGTACCTGACTGTCGACCCCGGAGTCCCAGCCAAAGCATAATGAACACGACCACCACGACCGTGTTTATGCCCGCCTGCAGCAGCATCTGGGAAATCGTCAACTGACCATACTTCGCGAAAATATAAAGCGCATACACCATGCCAAGAACCTGCTCGGACACGGCTACCCAGACGAGCCCGAGATAACGCACGGGATCAAGCGCCAGGAACACGAAAACCAGTGCCAGCAGCACCATTACCATGCCGTACTGGGTGCTCATTGTAATCAACTCTGCATCCCAACCACCCTCGGCGCTCCAGCCGACGGCATCTGCCCCGACCTCTGGGGCGAATGTAGACAGCAGGCCGAAGAGAAGATGCCAGACGACCCAAAGCCATGCGACGCCTTTGAGGATGTTCAGGTGATTCATGTGGTGTCTCCCTTCATAGGATTGAGTAAAACGATAGAGTTGGATAAAACAAAATAAAAACTGCTCGGTCGTCAGACACGGTGTTCGCCCGGACGCCGGACTGAACCGTCAGGAAAATGTGTCGCCACCACCGCCGTTCCCGGCGAACCCAGCCGCTCACGACTGGCAAGGCTACTCCCCGATAAATGCTTGTCGAATTTTGCGGCAATTAAGCCGTAAACAATGCCACGGGCGTCACCAAATCCTTTGCTACTTTGAGCGGCAAACACGACGACGTCAATAGCGACATCTGCACTATTACGAATGAAACGCTGCTAACTCCTGATATTGGAGCACAAGCCGGAATCATCCCCGGGGATGGCAGCGGGTCACTTACACGCGTAGCCTGCTTTTGCATTCGGCTTGCGCCCGCCCAGCCCCTTGCCTAGTATGAATTATGATACTTAATTTCAGACGTTAAAACCCTGACTTCAGACTACCGGGAGTAACGAAAATGCTCAGACCAGAACCTCGTCATAGCATCACTGTCAGAGGACTCATGCTCTGTTCGCTTGTCTTGACCGCTGTCACTGCCCCAGCCGTGTCGTCGCAGAGCCTGACCGAGGAGGACTACCGGCTTTATGGACAGCAGTTGGCGAAGCAAACCCAGACCGCGCTCGGCGGCAATCTGAAGAGAGCGCTGGAGAATGGCGGGCCAGTAGCGGCGGTCTCGTTCTGTAAAACCCGGGCTATCCCGATCACCGATGAGATGTCGGCAAAGCTGGATGCGAACATAAGACGGGTCAGCGACCGGCCGCGCAACCCCGACAACAGTGCCAGCGGGTTGGAACTTGACCTCATCAAACGATTCAAGGCCGCGCTTGCCCGCGGCGACAAGCCGACCCCGACTGTCAGGGAAGTCGAGGACCGGATGATTGGCTATTACCCCATTGTCACCAACGGCATGTGCCTCCAGTGCCACGGCACCGTCGGTTCGGACATCACACCCGAGACGCACGCGGTGATTGAAGAGGCCTATCCGACGGACCAGGCCACCGGCTATGGTGCGAACGAGCTGCGGGGCCTGTTTGTCATCGCCATGGACGAACCGGAAAACCAGGACAAAAGTGACATGTAACGACGTGCTGGTCCTGGCAAGAACGTCAGACTCGCCGGCTCCAGCGCGCAATCAGAGATGGCACCGAGCTTTCAGTTCCACCAGTAGGCCGATGCCGGTGGCTCCCGGGGACATATCCAGAGCTACCGGAATCACGGCTACTTCGCAGCGAAGACCGCGGAAAAACCCATCCACAGCGTGGAAAGCGAAACGGTAGTCGACGCGCAGTCGCTGCTGATGCGCCTTCGCCGACCGCTACCGCGGCGGTGCGGCCGGAGACATTAATGCGCAATGACACCAACGCAGGCGTCGAAACGTCAGTAGTACCGCCGGTGAGCTGGACGATCAAGCTGACGGCCCTGGCCGCGGTGGTATTGTTGGTCCTGCTGCTCTGGGCGTTGCTGCGGGACCAGGGAATGCCTTCGACCCTGTCGGCGTCTGCGATCGCCGAGTGGCTGAACGGGCTCGGCTACCGCGGTCCCTTGTTATTGGCCGCAATGATGGTCATCGCGGTCGTTGTCGCTCCCATTCCCACGCTGCCCATCAGCGCTGCGTCGGGGCTGGCCTTCGGTATTGCCGGGGGTTCATTGGTAGCTGTCACGGGCGCGTTGGCGGGCGCCATGATCGCGTTCCAGACTGCACGCCTGCTGGGGCGCGACGTGGTCTGTCGTCACCTGCCGGGCAACCCACTGTTTGCGAACCATCATTCGCAACGGGTTCTGTTCTGGGGGATCTTGCTCACCCGCCTCGTACCGGTGTTCTCATTTGCCCTGGTGAGCTATGCCGCCGGAATTACCAGCATTGGCGCCTGGCAGTTCGCGCTGGCGACGTTCGTGGGGATGCTGCCCATGACCTTGGTGTTCACTGGCCTGGGCCACACCCTGGAAGTGCATCCGGTCCTGACCGTCACCGCTGCCGTCGCGCTGCTGCTGGCCATGTCGGTTCTGCCCTACTACCTGAAACGCTACTTACGATAAATGGCGGTGAGGGAGTCCGCACAGACAGACCGGGCGGCGCTATCAGAAAAACCACAACCGAGGATGGCAGATTTTCTGAAAGATTCGAGAAGGGCCAGATGAAACAATAAGCTCCTGTAAGAAATTGACGAACCTCAAGGATGAGTCGGAGCATGCCAAAACAGAAAAGTTCAGACAACGTGATCCGGGCGGCCATGGTAGCCAACGAGTTCGGCGTCTCACGCGTCACACTATGGCGATGGGAGCAGGATGGCCCACTACAGAGAGCTCATAGAATCAATAATCAAAAGTACTTTGCTCGTGCCGCCATCGACACGCTGAAAACTTCGGCTGGAAAGCCCGGAGGCGTTCGTGCATTGAGCTCTTGATTAATACCATCACAACGGCCTTGCTGCTGCGTTACGCACGCGTAAAACCTAAATATAGATGTACTCCAGTTCGTGCTGGCAGCTCGCTGGCCCTCATAGACTACGTAAGAAGCGAGGCCTGCCCTAGGAACCGGCCTCCGGTACCATGTTTTTATATTTATCAATTAGTTACATATAATTAAAGTGACGTTCCCCCATTAAGTTCCCCAACCCGTTTACGATACCCACTCGATTATCAATAAGCATTTTTTATCTTTTATTTTCAACGGCTTATTATCTCTCTAATTCGTAATACCATGAAAAATACCATGTCCAGACAATCGGTCAAAATACTCGGAATGTGCCGTATTGAACACTGCTAGCGTTCCATGCGTGAAGTTCGGTAACGTTCAGATTCTCGCAAATGGGTCAAGACAAGGCGCACTT
>JBHEPQ010000017.1:0-6599 GCA_046260215.1 Chromatocurvus sp. | reverse complement strand
ACCCGAAGGGTAAGGTACACATGATGAAGCCCGAAGGGATTCTATGGGCCAGAAGTGACGCGGCAATCTCCAACTGACTGATTTCATGGTAGGAGATTGCCGCGCTTCGCTCGCAATGACGTTAAGTCAGTGCCATTCGCCTAATGAATTATTGATACTGCGGGGTAGTCACCAAGGTGCGGCATGACGGTGGCCGGGGCAGGTGGACGCCAGCTTCGCGCTATTGGCCGGAGCGGACGGCTGCTATATGTCCGGCGCAACAAAAGACAGGTTCTGTTGAACGGGATAAGCAATAACCATGTCATTCTTGCCAAACATTTATATTATAAACCTGCAACGCTCTGTCGAGCGGCGCGCGGCCATTTTGGCGCAGGCGGAAAAAATGGGATTTGATCCTATTATTTTTACAGGGGTGGATGCTGGGCTAGCCCACCATGATTTATTTTCGCGTGTTAACATCAAAAAGCGCCTCCGCTATAAAGGTCGTGCTTTCAAGCCCGGGGAGCTGGGTGCCTGGGCAAGCCATTACCAGTTGTGGGAATTATGTGTGGCAAAAAGCCAGACGATTCTTGTATTAGAAGATGATGTTTTGTTGCGGAAAAATTTCATGGATTTTTTGCCGCTTGCAGAACAGTTGGCCGAGCGTTTCTCCTATTTACGGTTAATGCAGTCCAGCGCGCCCTCTAGATTGGAGCAAGACGGCGAAAAGTTTCGGATATGCCGTTACCTGCGTAGCCCTCTAGGTGCATACGGTTATTTGTTGAGCCCCCTTGCCGCGCAAAAACTCATGGATCATGCTCAGGAGTGGATTTTACCGGTCGATGATTATATGGATTTGGCCTGGTTGCACGGTGTGGAAAATCGTGGTTTGCAACCAGGTTGTGTCTATATGGAAGAAAGGTTTGTCTCTACTATCCAGGAGCAGGCGCCTAAAGAGCGCTTAAGCTTTCCGGCGCTTTGTATAAGAGAGGCTTTTCGTGCTTATTTGTCAGTGCATCGTACCTTGCATAATCTGAAAGGCAGGGGTATCACTACCTGAAAGATGGAGCTGTGCCAGCCACTAAAGGCACGGGCAAGTCCTTAAGTTGATCGGTCTTTTTCCAGGGAATATTCTGGGTATGTTCTTCGCAAGGAATATGTAGGTGCAAGACCCGCCGGGCACCATCGAGTGGAGTGACCGGCACTGGCAGGTAACGCCTGGTACGGACTGGCACTACAGCTGAGGCTTCAAGATCCCGCAGTTGAGCGATGCTGGCGCCCAGGACATTCCCCCCGTTCAACACAAATTGCTGTCACTTGTGGGGTACGGCAGGAGATCGGTTGGCCGGAAAACGGTGACCTGCGGCAGGCCGTCCCCAATGCTCCAGATGGTACTCTCGAACTGGTGAAAGCGGATATCGGGGGAAAGTGCGGAGACCCCGGTGACGACCGGTGTTGCCTGCGCGCAAGAATCGATCCGGGATCCCTGCTAGAATCGCCCTCTCCCCGGCAAGCAGGCAATCCTCACCATGATCGACGTCATCACCGTTCCCGTTTCCTTCGGCGAAGTGCTGGACAAGATTACCATTCTTGAAATCAAGTCCGAGCGCATCGCCGACCCCGCCAAACTGGCCAACGTGCGCCGCGAGCTGGAGGCACTCAATGCCACATGGGACGAGGCGGTGCCGGATGGGTCCGCCATCGCGGAGCTGCGCCTGCAGCTCAAGGCGGTCAACGAATCCCTGTGGGTGATCGAGGACGACATCCGTGATCAGGAAGCGGCACAGGCTTTCGGGCCGCGCTTCATCGAGCTGGCGCGGGCGGTGTATGTTACCAATGACCAGCGCGCGAAGCTGAAGAAAAACATCAACCTCGCCCTGGGCTCGCGCTTTGTGGAGGAGAAATCCTACCAGGACTACACGTCGAAGCAGACCAGCTAGGAGCCTGTCGGACTTAGGACTGATCTACTGCGCCGGTGGGAGAGCGGCCCAAATTTCCCTGATTTCTCGTTGCGTAGGCTCACTATGCGCCTCGAAATCATGAAAATTTGTTCTCGCTCTCCCACCTTGCTCGCTACGATCGCCCAAGTCCGACAGGCTCCTAGCCGTCAGCTCGCGCCGCCATCCAGCGATCCAGCATGGTTTTGGCATCGTCTACCGTAATCAGTTCCATGGCGCCGGGGAATTCCGCTTTTGCACCCCAGCGGACCTCATCTTCTGTCTTGCCGGTAAACCGTTGTAGCGCCTCGGGGTAACGGTTCACGCACCAGTCCAGCGAGCCGTAGGGCCCGGAGCGCCTGGGATTGCTGGCCGCGTACAATCCCAGCACGTCGGTACCCACGGCGCTGGCAATGTGGGCGGGGCCCGTGTCCGGTGCCACCAGCAGGTCGGCATGGGAGAGCAGGGCGGTGAGTTGCTTCAGGGTGTCCTGGCCGCAGAGGTTGCGAGCAGGCTCAGTCATAGCCGCCGCTATCGCCGCACACATATCCTTTTCGATTTGTGCCGGACTTCCCACCAGCAACACCTGCATGTTGTGCCGGCGCGCGGCGTGGTCCGCCAGTGCCGCGTAGCGCTCCACGCGCCAGTTGCGCAGCGGGTGGCTGGCGCAGGGGCTGAGCACCAGGTTGCGGCGCGCCGGGTCCAGGTGGCTGTGGGCAAATTCGTGGTCGGCGTCCGTGAGCGGGATCGTCCACTCCGGAGGTGCAGATTCCAGCCCCAGCGGTTCCAGAAAGCTGGCGAGGCAGTCGCGTACATGCTGGCGCGGGGTGGCAGCGACGCGGCGGTTGATGAATAGCTGGTGCAGGTCCTTGCTGCGGGCGCGGTCGTAACCGACTTTGATCCGCGCCGGAATCACGGCGGCGGCCAGGTTGGCCCGCAGCGCCACCTGCATGTGCAGCAGGGCGTCGAAGCAGTGGCTCCGCAACTGGCGGCGGAGGTCCCGGTACCCGCGCCAGCCCGCCTTCTTGTCGAACACGATGAACTCGACTCCAGGCATATCCCCCACCAACTTGTGTTCCACCCTGCCGATAATCCAGGTGATGTGAATGCCGGGCTGCTGGTGCTGCAGACTCAGCACCACCGGGACAACGTGGGTGACATCGCCGATGGCGGAGAGGCGGAGGATGCAGATGGAGTTGAGCAAGCGGCCTTCCAGTACGGCCCCCGCACGCTTGGCTGGAGGCGCAGTAGTGATCGTTGGTATACTGCGGGCATTCTAACCAAGTCTGCCCTTTGGGTCTTTAGTCCCGAGTCCTGCGGGCAGACTGACCGGCCGGGCATCTCGATCAGGGTGGCCACGCTTGAACAGCAGTACCGAAGCAGCGATCATCACCGGTCCCTCAGCCCTGCTGCGCAACCCGGGGTTCAGCGCTGTTACCAGCGACTGGCTGGATGTGGAGTCCTGGGGTGATGCGGCGCGCCCGGTAGCCACGGGTGGCCGCGGTGGCGCCTGGTATATAAGCGCCAGCGATGGTGAGTTCGTGCTGCGGCAGTGCCTCCGCGGAGGCCTGGTGGCGCGGCTGTCCCGCGCCAGCTATGTCTTCACCGGCTTCAACAATACCCGCCCCCTGCGGGAGTTTCGCCTGCTGCAGCACCTGCGCGCCCTCGGTCTGCCGGTGCCGGAGCCGGTTGCGGCGCTGGCCCGCCGCAGCGGGCTGCTGTTCTGGCAGGGCGCTATCCTGCTATGCCGGATCCCGGGTGCCAGGCCACTGCCGGAATCCCACGCCCTGAACGAAGACGATCTATGGGTTCTCGTGGGGCGGCTGGTGCGTGCCTTTCACGATGCTGGCCTGGACCACGCCGACCTCAACTGTGACAACATCCTGGAGGCGGGTGGCAAGCTGTGGTTGATCGACTTCGACCGCTGCCGGCTGCGTTCTGGGGGGGGCGCGGAGGCCAGCTGGAAGCAATCCAATCTGCGGCGTCTGCGGCGCTCGGTGGCCAAGCGCTGTCGGGCGCTGCCTCCCGCGCGGCAAGAGGAATTGTGGCAACAGTTACTGCAGGGCTATGTGGCAGGCGCCGGCCCCGTCGGGCCGCGGTGAGGTATGCGACGGCCATCCAGCAGTAGTAGGTATCGCCGCGGTGAGCCCCGGTTCAGCGATTGTGGCCTGTGAGTACCTTTGCCGGCCGCAGGAGCGAGTTGTGCGTGGCGATCGCGACACCAATATGCTCGATGGGCATTATTCCCTCCACTCCCGTTTTTTACGCTTGGCGTCCGAGATCGCTCTTCGCAACCAGATAGCGAAGCGGAAGCCGATTGATTTGCGCTCCTTCTCCGACAAGTGCTCAATGCCTTCCGGCATGGTATGCAGAAAGTGCGCATATTCCATTCGTGTCGAGTGTTTGTTGAATAATCGATGCTTTGCCAATTTGAAGTCAATGAAATACACCTGGCCGCTTTCTATCAGGAAGTTCTGTACCTTGGGGTCGCCACGGGTATAGCCCTTGCTGTGCAATCGCTGGAGTTCGAGGGAAACAGCTGGCGCATCCTTTGTGGTTGGGCGCCGGCCGTCCTGATAGCGATACAGGAAAAAACTGTAGGTGACGAATCCCAGAGATCTGAATTCCGCAGCCAGTATCGGCTCGGGGCAGGCGAATCCCAGTCCCTTGAGCTTTACGTGGCTATCTTGCATCCTTATGGTTTCGCCGGGACGAAACAGGGTCATGATACGCTCCCAGAAACGTTTGTTTCGACTCCTGGGTTCCTTGATTACCAGATTGGGGAGCGTGTCAGTATTCACTCTGGAAACGTAATTGTGTTTGTTGTTCTTGAGTTCCCGAATAATCTCGTAGCGACTATCCAGGTAATCGTCCAGCACCTGTCTGGCATCAGCGTGGGGAAGGTCGCTTTTTACAGCGTAACCGCGATGTGTGAATTGGCTGTTCATGACCCAGTACCATTGGAAAAGTGGATGCACCCTGCGCTATAGTAGCGTGCCGCGGGAGGCCTCGGTGGGTTGGTGTTCGCCATGACGGCCACGCGGATCGACGAGAGTATACACAATGATTCCATCGTCACGAGGCCAACAGCTGCTGGCGGGCCTGGCTGTCGCCGGTTTCGCGGGGTCCCTGGTGTACTCCAGCTTGCTAACGGCCGCGGTCGCCCTGCTCGCTGTAGCCGCCTGCGTACCCGCACTGCACCGACAGCTCGACGCCGCCGGTTGGGATCGTCCGCGCGAGCTGCGCCTGCTGCATTTCGCCTGCTGGTTTTCGGTGCTGGTATATGTGTTGTTCTGGGCCAGCTCCGGCTTTGACTACCGGGGCTTGAAGGAGCTGGACGGTCCCGCCCGTCTCCTGTTGTTCTGGCCGCTGGTGCTCGTCTTGAGCTGGTCCGGACTGGATGCCCGGGGATTGTTCGCCGGCTTTGCGCTGATGGTACTGGGTGCTGCACTGCACACCGGGGCCAGCCTGTATCTGGCGCCTTTGCCGACGGATGAACCGCTACGAGCCGGCCTGTGGATCAACCCCATTACCCTGGGCAATCTTGCGCTGCTGGCCGCGGCGGTGATGCTGTCCGCCGCGCTCTACTGGCAGCGGCTGCAACAGTCGCGCCGGGTCTGGCTGGCACTGGGCCTTGCCGCACTTGCGCTTGGTGTCGCGCTGCTGACCCAGACCCGGAACAATCTGCTGGCACTGCCGTTGCCATGCGCCGTGCTGTCATTGCAGCTGTCTGGCCGCCAGCGCTACCTTGTGCTGCTGGCGGGCGGCTTGCTGCTGCTAGTGGCGGTAGTTGGCAGTGACCGTTTTCTCGGCACACTGGCCGGCTTGCGGTTGGGTGAACTGGATGTGCAAATGGCAGCCCGCCTGGCGGTCTGGGATATCGCCTGGACGCAGTTTGTCAACAGTCCGTGGACTGGCAGTGGCTTGAACGGCTATCGCGATGCGGTGCAGGCCGCGGCCGTGGCGGGTACGCTTGCGCAGCCGGAGTTTATACTCGACTGCTGTTCCGACCACGCCCACAACGACCTTCTGCAAAGCCTCGCCACACGTGGCCTGGTCGGCGGCCTGAGCTGGCTGCTGTTAATTGCTGTGCCGATCGCCGTGTTTGCCCGGCACCTGCGCGCCTCAGAACCAGCGGTGGCGTTTGTTGCCTCGGTGGGCGTGTTGCTGCCTGTGGGTTATACCGTGTTCGGACTAACAGAGGCAGTGTTTTCCCGCACCCTGTTTGTCACTTTTTACCTGCTGACTCTGGCGGCGTGTGGTACCGCGCTGGTTCTCGAGCTGCAGCGTGTCTGCAGCCGGCGTCGCGCTGTAAGCGTGTCGGTGATTGTGATCACGCGGGACGAAGAAGAACACATAGGTGACTGCCTGGCTTCGGTGGCCGCTATCGCCGATGAAATCATTGTGCTGGACAGTGGAAGTACAGACGCCACAGTGACCATCGCCCGCCAGCACACTGATAACGTAGTGGTGACAGACTGGCCCGGCTTCGGCATCCAGAAGCAGCGTGCCCTGGAGCGCGCGACGGGCGACTGGGTGCTGTCCATTGATGCGGACGAACGGGTAAGCCAGGGCCTGGCGGCGGAGATAGACCATGTGCTGGCCGCCCCGGATGCGGATGCCTATTGCCTGCCCTGGGCTGTGACGATATACGGCAGTCGGCTTGATTTTGGGCGTGGCGGG
>JBHEPQ010000312.1:0-9851 GCA_046260215.1 Chromatocurvus sp. | reverse complement strand
GGCGTTGGGGGAGAACAGCACCCTCATGCTGAAGGCCGACTCCGACTTCTTCCGCTACCTGGAAGAGGCGCAGGTGCAGTAGGGCCTGCCTGTGTGATGCGATAGCGCCGGCACCGCTAAACCTCACACGGTGACGGCATTACCCCGGAAGATACGCGCCAGATAGCGGCTCTCGCCCGGGCTCGGCGCCGGCACGGCACACTGCAGCACCGCGTACACCATACGCTCCATCTCTTCCGCGAGTTCCTGCTCCGTCGCCGGCTCCTCGGCGCGGGCGCGGCGCGTCAGCTGAACCTGGTTGACCGCCGGCACCGTGGGCAGGCGTTCGCTTTCCACACCCAGCGTAACGGTGAACGCGTGCAGCGCGTTCTTCACGAACAGGGCGAGGGCGAATTCCTCCCGTGAGGACACGAAGGAGGTGTCGGGCGTTAGCAGCACGATCTGGCAGTTTGGCACCAGCGCGGCGCGTCGCGCCACCCGGAAATGCTGCGTGAGCTGATCCTCGACCAGGCGCGCAAAATCCGTGTGCGAGAGCACCCGATCCCAGGATTCGCCTTTTTCCACCGCCAGGGCGTTGAAAGGCAGACGCGCGAAGGGAGCGCTGACCACGACATCGAACCCACCCTGGTTCTGCAGGATATCGTCCAGGGCCGCTTCCAGGTCGTCGCCGATCACGCGAACATCAATGGGGATGCTGGCCTTGGGCTCAAGGGAGTGCTGGACTTCCTCCTGCGCTTCGCGCGAGCGTGTCAGTACCACCAGTGACGCAATGCCGAACTTGATGAAGCCCTCACCGATGGCGGCCAGCTCTTCGCGCATGGCGTCGCCGATCAACACGACCCGCTTGCCGCCAAGCCTGGCCAGGCTCTCCTTGTCCGGGTACAGAAGCAGTTCGCCCTCGGTGACCGAGCGGTCGAACTTGAGCCCGCCGGAGGGATGGAAGGTCTCGCCGCTGGCGATATCGTCAGCGAGGTGGAAAATTGTCGACAGACCGATCTGCTCGTCGGTAGGCATCTTGTGCAGGTGCAGGCGGTTGAGAATGCCCGTCTCGATGCTCTTGGCGGCCTTTTTCACGGCGCTTTCGGCAAAGAAAGCGTCGGGGGCATCGACAAATTCTTCAAGGAAGCGCTCGGCGCTCTGTGGCGGGAACAGGCCGCCGGTCACCAGGCGATTCATCAGTTTTTCGGCGAGATCACGGTTCAGCAGGTACGCCCTGGCGCTGCCGTCTTCGCGGCTCTCTTCCACCTGGACAACCAGCCGGGCCACGGAATGCCCCGCGCCGACGGTGTTCTTGATTCCGCTAACGGCGTTGCTCGCCAGGGACTGCAGGGCATCCAGCGTCATACCTTCATTCAGGCCGGCAAGTACCGCGGCGTGGACCTGGTTCAGGCGCTTGTTCTCCAGTACCAGCCGGCCGCGGCGCTCAAACAGCCCCGGCGCGCCGCCGAGGCCACGCAGCCGCGCGCCGTCCACCGGCCCCGGAGCGAGCGCATTGATCTGGATTTCCGGACCGAGGTGGCGCGACAGGATTTCGGCGAGTACCCGCTGACCCGCCTTGGAGACGGCGTAGTCGGCGCGGTTCGGGTAGGCCACGGCGACATATTTCTCTCCGCCGAAGTAGCTGGACACGTTCAGTACAACACCGGAGCCGTGCGCCTTCATCAGCGGCGCGTACTTGCGTATCAGGGAGTAGTTGGAGATAAGGTTGGCGTGCATGGTGCGGTTCCACGCCTCGAGGGTCATGTCGACGACCATCTCCTCGGCGCCGGAAATGCCCGCGTTATTGATCAGGAAGTCGACATGCCCAAACAGGTCGATGGAATACTTGAACAGCTGTTCCAGACAGGCCTCGTCGCCGACGTCGATGTCCGCAAGGATGTGCACGCGCTCTCCCGGATTGGGATAGCCGATACCGCGAAGTTCCTCCACGATCTCCTCCCGGGCCTCGAGCAGTTTGCTCTCGCTGCGCGCCGACAGGAGTACGCGGGCGCCGGCTATCGCGAGAAAGCGGCCCAGCTGCAGGCCGATTCCCAGGCTGCCACCGGTGATGACCGCCGTCTTGCCCTTGTGCAGGCCGGGCAGCACGCGCTGGATGGCCATGGGCATGCTGGACTTACCCGTGGCGCGCTGGATGTCCTTGGGCACCCAGAGGTTGATCGGATCCATGCGACGCACGCGGTTGGTCAGGGTGGCCGCCCAGTCGGCGGAGAAGTGCAGGTTGTCGTCCTGGTTGTTGTCGTAGCGCACCAGCTGGTTGGGTAGCACAGCCCAGCTACGCTCTCCATTACCGCGCATCTGCCGGTCTTCGTGGCGCCAGCTGCGGATCAGCGCCTCGATCGCGGCGCGTTTGATATCGTTTAGCAGGTTGCCGTGCCCGTCGCTCGGATTGGTGACGTAGGTCAGGGCCGGGGCCTCTGTGACGGTGCCCCAGCGGTCCAGGTTGGTCGCCAGGGCCCGGGCAAAAGCGACAGGCGAGATAATCTCGTCGCGCACGAAATCGGCCACGTCCTCGTCGCTGGCGGTGCTCAGGGAATAGCCATGCTGACCGTTGCTCGAGCGTGGCAGCACGACTACGGCGTCAAGTCGCCCGAAGTGATCGCGGATGTAGTCAAAAGTGCGGTCGGAGGACTCGCTGCGCAGCGAGTCCAGGTGCAGCAGGTGGATCTGGTCAAGGTTCCGCGAGGCTGTCAGGGAGCGCGCGTAGCCAAGCGCCTCGAGCGTGCGGAACGCAAGAACGATACGCGCACCGCTCACCATGTGGCGCTCGGCGAAAACCAGGGCCTCGTCATAGTCGCTGCCGCCGAGGATTAATACCACCTGGCCGGAAAGGTCTTCCAGACGCTTGTCCGGCCAGGAGACCAGCTTAGAGCGGCTCTGTGCGGGCACCTGCATGCCGTTGGTGACCTCGAAGGAATGGCCCGAAAGGGAGGCCGATTCACCGGATGACAGCCAGGTGACCGTGGAGGCGACATCGGCCGGCGTCGGGTAGCGATAGTCCAGCTCGCCGTCCTCGTCCGGCCGCCGGTTGATCATCAGGTCGCGGAATTCCTTCGAGCTGCTGCCGGGCTCGACACCCTGCAGGCCGTCCATGGCCGCGAACACGTTATCGATACGCTCGGACTTGATGGGCCCGGGGAACACCGTGTTGACGCGGATGCCGCGCTCTTCGCCGAGCTCCAGCGCCAGGCCGTGGGAAAGTGCGTTGAGGCCGCTCTTGGGGACGGTGTAGGGAATGCGGCCGAAATAGTGCGTGCGTGAGAAAATGGTCGAGATATTGACGATCGAGCCGCACTCGGCCATGTGCGGCACCGCCGCGCGCGTCATGTTCCAGGGGGCCCCGAGCAGGTTCATGGCCGCGTCGAACATGGTCTGGTCATCACCGCGGGCGCGCATCTCTGCCGCGCTGAAGGGAATATCCCGCAGGGTGCGGCGGGGACCGGCAGCGCCCGCGTTGTTGATCAGCACGTCGAGGCGCCCGAAGCGCTCGATGGCGGTAGCGACAATGGCCCGGCATACCGCCGGATCGACATTGTCGCCGACCGCGCCGGCCATGGCATCGCGGTCAAAACCCTCGCTGGCGAGCTGATCCATAAAGGCATTCAGCTTGTCGCCGTCGCGGCCCGCCATCACGACCCTGGCCCCCTCCCGCAGCAGGCTGCGGCTGATCCAGCTGCCGATGTTACCGGCGGCGCCGGTCAGGATAATGACCTTGTCCGCCAATCGGCTGCCGCTGGTGCTCTGGGTCATTGCTGTCGTTTCGCTCATCGCAGTGCTCCTGCTGATCCGGTGTCGATGTGTTGCATGGCTTCACCACGCTTTTCCGCTTCGCTGATGGCCCAGGCGCGATAGAGTTCGTCGCGGGTCTTCAGACCCGCCCGCGGCAGGCCGTGCACGGCGACGTAGTTGGCGCCCGCGTGGCGGTTCTCCCACATGGCCTGATGCGCTCCGGCGATTTCCTGCAGCGGCACCGGTACCGGTGCCATGACGTCACCCATGCCGGCGGCGATACGCTCCTGCATCTCGGCGAACTCGCGCGCGCTGTTCAGGTGTGTGCCGCGGATCTCGGCGCTAGGCATGAGGATACGGCGCTGGCGCATCCAAACCTGCGGCGCGTAAAAAGACAGGCGCTGGCCGGAGAGATCCTCGGCGTACACCACCCTGCCGACGTTCGGCTTGACCAGCGCCGTGGCCAGGCCGAGCCCGTCCCGGCCCGGGCGCTCGAAAACCACATCCGGCAGCCCGCGCTTGTCCAGCGTATTGCGCAGCAGTGGCGCGACGGCAGAGCCGATGGGCTTGAGCGTCTGGTCGGAGAAGCGGCGCACCGCCTCCCTGAATGCCGCTGATTCGCTGAACGCGTCAGGCAGCGGAGGAAATGGTCCCGGTGCCTCGAAGTCATCGCCGAGGCGGCGGGCGATGGAGTCGATGCTGACGACGCCCGTCAGCCGCGTGCCAAAGCCCAGCGAGGTGACGAACTCGCGCTGGGACACCGTGTCCGCGAGTACGGCGACCTGTGCGCCGAGACTGCAGCCTACCTCGATCGCTTCGATGGCGACCTGATCGACGATACCGTCCCCGGCGCCGGGCCCATAGATCACCAGCAGCGTGTTGCCGGCGCGCAGCCCGGCGCGCTCGAACATGGTCGCCGGTGTACTGGCGCCGGGCTTGCCCATGAAGGAGAAGCGATAACCGGAGGACGCGCCGTAAAACGTCAGTACGCCGCCCTCGCCGAGTGCCTGGAAGGAGCGGGGAAACGCGTTTTCCCCGGCGTGGGAGACGACGTAGTCGATATCGCCACCCGCCTGCCTGCGGACGAAATCGACGAAAGGTTCGCCGGCCTTTTCCCAGTCCGCCCAGGCGCCGGGATCATCCGGCACCGGCGTGAAACAGCCGGCCCAGCGCTGGTCGCGACGGTTCACGGGTTCACCGCCATAAGCGCGCACGCGCTCCCCGCGCTCTTCAGACGACACCATGCCCACCACGGCGAGGCCGGTCTGGCGCGCCATGCGCAGGCAGTCGAGCCCGGTCCCGGTGGCCGCGCCCTCGACAAACAGACGCCGGCCCGGCTGGATGCCCAGCGTGGTGAACAGCGCCCGGTGTATGGTGCCCTGGGTCAATCCGTAGGAACCGGCCTCTTCAATGGTCAGCCCCGGCAGCTTGCGGTGCAGCTGTGGCCCCTGCACGACCAGGAACTGGGCGTGACTGCCGTCATTGCGTTCATAGCCCTGAATGCGGAAGTCAGCGGCCATCGGGTCCAGGCCCTGGTCCGGCGACAGCAATTCGCTCTGGCCGGAGTAGACCGTGACCAGGTCACCCACGGCCAGGCGCCCCTCGCGGACCAGCTCTTCCCCGAGCTGCGCAACCAGCGCGACACCCCCAGAGCCGGTCACCTGCACGTCGGCATCGCGAGCATCGAAGGGCGAGACCGGAATGCCGGTGATGGCCCAGATATCGTTGAAGTTCATTTCCGAGGCAAGAACGTAGACCAGGGCCTCGTTGGGACCCGGTTCCGGGGTCGGGAAAACCAGCAGCTTTTCGGCTTCCGCCGGGTCGCCGTGGGCCGGTGCGCCGTCCGCCGCGCTTTTCGCCACGCCCATGCCGTACTGATAGCGCGGCAGGCGGGTTACGCCCGGGTAAAAAGCGGCGTCCAGAGGCAGGAGCTCGCCCTCCGCCTCCAGGGTTGCTCGCTGTCCGGCGTCGGCGTGGGGTGGAATCGCTGCGTACTTAAGCGGCAGCGCTGCGCTGCGTCGCTCCAGAAAGGCGCTGATACCCACCGGCCCGGCCTGCGGGTCGCAGACCGCCTCGGCAAACAGCCGTGCCTCGTGCCTGAGTCCGGCCGCCTGACCCTCGCGGGCGCCAAAGCTCACAGCGTCGATAATGCGATCAAGACAATGACCGCGACCGCCGGCGCGCAGCTGTGCTAGGGTGGGTGACAGGCGTGGATCCTCAAGCAGACTCGCGTCGTAAGGCAGCGGATCCTCGCGGGCCTCGAGGTATGCCCTGTGCCGCGCCATGGCGTCACGCAGGACGCCATCGCCGGCCAGATATTCGCGCACCAGCGCCATGGCCGCCTCGACCGGACCGCGCCGCGAGACCACGACATCGATCATCCCGGCGCCCAGCGCTTCATCCGCTTCCACCGCACGACCGGAAGCGATCAGGCGCAGCGCTTCGAGCAGTCCTTCCTCGCCGCGGCGCTGGTACAGCCGGCGGGGCAGGCGCTGCGTGCCGCCGTAGCCGGGGAGCAGATTCAGGTTGATCTCCGGCTGGCCGAAGCGCGCGTGGCGGTCGGCCACCACGCAGGCGCAGGCCAGCATGAGCTCACAGCCGCCGCCGAGGGCCGGGCCGTTGACCGCCGCAATCACCGGCTTGTCGAGGTTTTCGAGCAGGGAGAACGCGGTATGCGCGGCGTTGGGCGGCGTCTGGGCCGACTCGATATCCCCGGCCTCGCCAACCTCCAGCAGTTCCTTGACGTTGGCGCCGGCGACGAAGGCACTGCCGGCGCCGGTAATGACCAGCGCCTCGATGTTGTCCTGGTGGCCAATGTGCTGAAGTACGGTGTTCAATTCGTCCAGGGAACGCTCGTTGAGCGAGTTCACCGGCGGCGAGTCGATCACCAGCAGAGCAACCTGGCGACCGGGGGCGATGCTGTGCGTCTCGACCCGCAGGTGGCGGTAGCTCTGGATGATCTGGCGCGCCTGTGCCAGCTGTCCGAAGGCTTTCCACTCGGCGACCCGGTCGCGGATTTCGTCGACCACTTCCGGGTTGCGCAGCGTCGACAGGTCGCCCAGCGGCTCCTCGAGAAGCAGGGCGCGCAGGGTGCGGCGCAGATACTTGCCCGAGCGCGTCTCGGGTACGGCGGATACCACGAGGAAATCCGAGGGCACCGCGGTGACGCCCTTCTCGCTGCGCACCAGCGCCTGCAGGCGGGCAAAGTCGTCATCGCCCAGACGCGCGCCGGGGGCGGGAACCAGAAAGGCTACCGGGGTCTCGCCCTTTTCGTCGTGGGGCGCGCCGACGACGACGGCATTGCCCACGGGTGAATCCTGGCGCAGCGTCTTGTCGCGCAGAATAGCGCCCTCGATTTCCTCGGTGCCGATACGATGGCCGGAGGCATTGATGACGTCGTCGGAGCGGCCGTGCAGCGTGACGCCATCGTCGCCGTGCTCGCGCGCGTAATCTCCCTGCGTATAGGCAAGGCCGCCGGTCCAGCGATTGAAGTACACCTCGGTGAAGCGCTCGATATCGCCACGCCATTCGTCGCTGCCCAGGCGCTCCGCGTCGCCCCAGATGGTACGCGCCAGGTAGGGATAGGGCTGCGTCAGCACGAGTTCGCCCTTTTCGCCCGCCTCGGCGCGACGCCAGGCGGTGGCCCGCCCGGCAGCATCCGTCTCGGTGGCGATGCGGACTTCAGACTGAATCCACGGCAGCGGCCAGGTACGCGCGTCGGCCTTGAGGTTCTTGAACTCACCCCAGGGACAGGAAAACACCATGCCGCCGTGTTCCGTGGCCCAGTAGGAGTTGATATAGCGCGGACAGATGCGCTGCATGCCGAACTGCTGCACCGCCGGTGATACGGGCTCTGCACAGAAGGTTGCGACCCTGACGCCGCTCATATCGTAGACGGCCATGTCTTCGATGCTGGCGGGATCGGTCATGACCGCCTTTAGAAAAGTGGAGCCGGCCTTGAACAGGGTGACCCCATGGCGCTCGATGATGGAGGCAAAACGACCGGCATGCGGGAACAGCGGAGAGCCCTCGGCAATGACCGTGGTCATGCCCAGTGCCAGCGGCGCGGCGATCAGGTAGGACTGTCCGGTAATCCAGCCCGGGTCACCGACCACGTACAGGCGATCGTCTGCGCCTGCATTGAACACCATGCGCATTGTGTGGGCGATTCCCGCCAGCCAGCCACCGTGGGTATGCACGACGCCCTTGGGTTTGCCAGTCGAGCCGGAGGTGTAGATGATGTATAGAGGCCAGTCCGCCGGTACCGCCAGGGCGGCATGGCTGGCACTCAGCGCGCGGCAGTAGTCGGCATCGGCGAGTCCCTCCAGCTGGTCCAGGCTGCCCGCCTGGAAGCCTGCGTCGACGGCGGCTGCGAGTACCCTGTCACGTGCTGCCGTCACCAGATCATCGGACCAGCGGTCCCGCGGCTGCACGACAATTTCCTGCCCCGTGTAGCGTACGACAATCACCCGTTCGACGGTGTGTTCGACGCCTGCCAGTTCCCGGGCGACGGCGGTGCGCAGTTCCGCGGAGCGCTCTGCCGGCAACGACTCCTCAGCGGCGAGTGCAGCGCCCAGTTCGCGCATGAGGTCGCTGCGTTCGAGGGTGATTTCACCCGCCACGCCGTCACGGACAGCGGCAATGATGCGCGCCTGCGCGTCACCGAGGTCGTAGTTGGCAATCACCGACTCGAAGCAGTCCAGAGCGGCGCTGCGCGGAATGAAGTTGTCCAGCGCCGGGTCGGTGAAGGTTTCTTTGTAGGGCACGACCTCGGCATTGCGATAGCCACCATCCGCCGTGATTACCACCTTCGCGCCCGCGTCGAAGATCCGGTCGGACAATGTTTTTGCGGAAAAACCGCCGAAAACCGGCGTATAGATAATGCCCAGGCGCTTGGCCGCCTCGGTGTAGTAGATCTGCTCCAGAATATTCGGCAGGTTGAAGGCGATGCGGTCGCCGCGCACCAGGCCCAGCCCCGCGAGCACCTCGGCCCGAATCACCGTTTCCAGCAGCAGACGACGGTAGCTGATGTGCTCCTCGTGGACCGGCCCGCCCTTGCCGTTATTGCGTGACGGGTCCCAGCGATCGCCCTCGAAAACAATCGCCGTATGTGTCCCGCGCCCGGCGAGTACATGCCGGTCAACCTCATTAAAGCAGGCGTTTGTGAACCCCCCGACGAACCAGCGGTAGAAAGGCGCGTCGCTGTCGTCAAAGCCCCGGCTCCAGGGGCGCCAGTCATCGCCGGGAGGGGCGGCTTCGCCGACCAGTCGGTTCCAGCCTCCCGCGGGGTTGCGATTGACCCAGCCATCGCCGTCGTGCCAGTGCAGCTCGCTGGCCGCGATGTCGCCGTGATAGTCACCAGGGTTGTCTATTGCACGCTTGCGCTGCGACGCTTCATCAATTTCACCGGACAAACATCCCCACTGGTCGCTGTTCCCCGTCACGCCATCCTCCTTTTCCGACTCATTGTTCTATGGATGATTGTTTTATGCTGTTATCACACGCGTGGTCGCAACGCCTGCGCGGTGCAGTACGAAAGAGTGCTTTCACTGTCCCAGCATTCAAAATAGTTGCAGGTGCTGCATCGAGCAAGCACTGATTTTGCCGCATTAATCCCCCGGCTCTCGGCGCGATGCATAAAGTCATAGCGAATGACGGTGCCAGACAGGGCCATTGTTAGTGTTGATATCGATCAATGCGGGCGACACCCGGCAAAGGCTGCCCGACCCGTACAGGGTGATCTCCTCAATCCCCCCTTAAAAAAGGCTGAATAAATGTGGCTCCCTCTTTCATTAACCAATATAATGTGGGCGCTTTTTTAGGCGGGTCCTTTTTTAGGTGGGCCCTTTATCACCCAAGCCTGAAGTCACAGCCCGCCAGATCCTTACACTTCACTTAACACGACTAGATACAAGGACATTATGCTCACAGCCAACAGACTTGAAGCCATCATGGAACTCGAAAGCCAACTCCGCGCCGAGTATCAGGTTGAGCTCGACGGCAAGACCGCCGAGATCGAACTCATCGCGGCGTGGGCCATGGCCGCGCGGCCCCACACGGAGATGCTCATCGCCGCGCAATGCGAGAACCATCTCTTCCCGCTCATGCAACGCCTCGTACGCCGC
>JBHEPQ010000299.1:0-5059 GCA_046260215.1 Chromatocurvus sp. | reverse complement strand
GCCGCCAGTCGCGCCGGTCGGCCTTCGGCGGCCCGGGCGCCGCGGCCGGGCTGTGGCGAGCCGCATCGCGGCGCATGCCGCCACAGTCGAACATGAACACGGGCCGCCCGGTAGCGCAGGCCTCGGACAGCATGGCAATGCTGTCGGCGGTCACGACAAACCCGTCCGCCAGCGCGAGAATACCGGGATAGGCGTTGTCAGCGCGTGGGCCGCTCGCAGCGCCATCAGCCGGGCCATCATGGATTTCAGCACAGGCGCCATCGCGACTGGCATCTGCATCGGCATCGATATCGCCCCAGCACTGCAGGAAATACGGCACGGGCAGCGCCGCATCGGCGAGCCGGCACCGCAGCCTCTGGTTGACCACGGCCGGGGTGCGCGCGCTGGTGGTGATGAGCAGCGAACCGCCGCTGCGCCTTGCCGCCGCCAGGGCCTGATCGAGCAGCCGATCCGCCGCCCGCGGACCCAGCGTGTAGGGACCGCTGTTGCCCCCCACCAGCACACCGATCCAGGGTCGCGGCAGATGAGCGAAACGCGCCTCCCAGGCAGCGGCGCTGTGCGCGAGCCCCTGTGCTGTCAGATCGTGCAAGGTCAGATCATTCTGCAGCACATTGCGATGCTCGGCGACGCGGTACTGCGGCGTGGTCACCAGCAGGTCGAAGTCATCCAGGTGGCCCCAGGGCCGCCCGACGTGCACGTAGCGGGTGCGACCGCCCGACGCCTGGCGCAACCAGCGCCCCACCGGCTCGTTGCGCACGCCCGCCGTGATCACCAGATCGGGCCAGGGCGCGTCGAGTCGCTCGCGATCCGCACGCCTGACGCCGGCCAGCGTCGCCTGGCGCAGGAGGTGGGGCCAGAATACGCCCTGTCGATAGGTCAGCTGCAGGGTCTCGCAGGGCCAGCCCAGCGCATCCGACGCGGCCGTAGCGAGCGCATGCACCTGACGACGCTCTCCCGCCCGGTAGGCGTCTATTACCCAAATGGCTGGCATTCACAGGAGTCTCTGAGTATAGTTTTGGGGCGAGGAATCTAGCGCCTGACAGGCGCCGGCGCAAGGGAGGATCTGGGTGGCAGGCTCGGGAGACAAGATCGGGACACAGGCCGACACGGAGCGCGCGCCCGGATACCAGACCTATGTCGCGTTCCTGTGCGATCTGCTGCAGCAGCACAACCACCGGCAGGTGGCGATCACGGAGAGCACGGGGCTGGTCACCGATATGGGCCTCAGTTCACTCGAGGTCATGGAACTCATCGAGCAGACAGAGGATCACTTCGACATCTCGATTCCCCTGAACATCCTGCCGGACGTGAACACCGTGTCCGACCTCGCGCAGAAGATCCAGCAGCTCAGAGACTGAGCGCTGTCCCACCCGACCAACCCGGTAACTGGCATGCTATTTGACAAATTCCAGGCGATGGCCGACTTTCAGGCCGAGCTCTCAACCCATGACGTCAAGCCTTTCGGCGCCATCACGGACGAAATCATCTCCGCCACCGAGGGCGTGGTGGCGGGTCGGCGGGTCATTCTTGCCGGCACCAACAATTATCTGGGGCTGTCCTGCGATCCGCGCTGCATAGAGGCAGCGCGGGCTGCCGCCACGTGCTGGGGCACCGGTACCACGGGTTCACGGCTGGCCAACGGCAGCTTTGCCGAGCACGTGGCCCTCGAAACCGAGATGGCCGCCTTCTACGGCGTCGACCAGGCCATCGTGTTCTCCACCGGCTACGCCGCCACCATGGGCATGTGCGCCACCGTCGCCGGCCCCGACGACGTCATCCTGCTCGACGCGGACAGCCACTCCAGCATCTATTCGGGCGTCAAGCTCAGCGGCGCCGAGATCATCCGCTACCGCCACAGCAGCCCCGACGACCTGGCAAAGCGCCTGCGCCGCCTCGGCGATCGCGCCGCGCGCACTCTGGTCATCGCCGAGGGCATCTACAGCATGCTGGGCGATGTCGCGCCGCTGCAGGAGATCGCCGCCATCAAGCGCGAGTACGGGGCGACGCTGCTGGTGGACGAGGCGCACTCCATGGGCGTGCTCGGCGCGACCGGCCGCGGCGCCACCCAGGCGGCGGGCATCGAGGACGAGGTGGATTTCATCGTCGGCACCTTCAGCAAGAGCCTGGGCGCCGTCGGCGGCTTTGCCACCAGCCGTCACGCCATCCTCGATACCATTCGCTACTGCATCCGCGCCTATATTTTCACCGCCTCGTCGTCGCCCTCGGTGGTGGCCTCCGTCCGCCAGGCACTGCAGATTGTCCGCGACGAGCCCGGACTGCGCGAGCGCCTGTGGGAGAATGCCGAGCGACTGTACCGCGGCCTTCGCGAGCTCGGGCTTTCCGTGGGGCCGGCCGCCAGCCCCGTGGTCGCCGTGGAATTCACCGACCGCGAGCAGGCCATCGCCGCCTGGTACCAGCTGTTCGAGAGCGGGGTTTACGTCAATCTCGTGGTACCGCCCGCTTCACCCTCCACCAATTTCCTGCTGCGCAACAGCATGAGCGCGGCGCACACCCCGCAGCAGATAGACACGATCATCGCCGGCTACCGCGGCCTGCTGGATGCCGGCCTGGCAAGCGCGAGAAACGCCGCCTGATGGCGCGACTGGTGATTACCGGGAACGGTCCCCTGCGCGGCGAGGTGACGATCGCCGGCGCCAAGAATGCAGCGCTGCCCGTGCTGGCGGCCGGACTGCTCAGCGCCGAGCCCCTGCAGGTCGACAATGTGCCGGGCGTGCGCGACATCGACACGGCGATCCGGCTGCTGGAACTGCTGGGCTGCCACATCGAGCGCAGCAGCGACCGGGTAAGCATCGACAGCAGCAGCGTCGACAACGTGCGTGCGCCCTACGAGCTGGTAAAGACCATGCGCGGCGCCGTGCTGCTGCTGGGCCCCTTACTGGCGCGCTTCGGCGAGGCCGATGTCTCCCTGCCCGGCGGCTGCGCCATCGGCGAACGCCCGGTCAACGAGCATATCGAGGGGCTGTGCGCCATGGGCGCGGATATCAACATCGACAGCGGCTACATCAAGGCCAGGGCGAAGCGTCTCAAGGGCTGTCGCTACGCCTTTGATATTCCCTCCGTGACGGGCACGGAAAACCTGATGATGGCGGCCACCCTGGCCGACGGCGACACCGAACTCGAGAACGCCGCCATGGAGCCGGAAGTGGCAGACCTCGCCCGCCTGCTGAACGCCATGGGCGCGCGCATCGAGGGCGCGGGCAGCAGCATCATCCGCATCGCCGGCGTCCGTTCGCTGCGCGGCACCCGGCATGCAGTGCCTCCCGACCGTATCGAAACCGGCACCTTTCTCGCGGCCACGGCCGCCACCCGCGGCAGGGTGACGCTGCGCAACACGGACCCGTCGTTCCTGCTGCATGTGCTGACCAAGATGAAGGCGGCGGGTGTCCGCCTGGCCTGGGGCGATGACTGGATTGAGATCGACAGCGAAAATACCCGCTGCCGGGCCATGAACGTCTCCACCGCCCCGTATCCGGCCTTCCCCACCGACCTGCAGGCCCAGTTCATGGCGCTGAACGCGCTGGCTGACGGCGTGGCAACCGTGGTCGAGAATATTTTCGAGAACCGCTTTATGCACGTGGCGGAACTGCGCCGCATGGGCGCGGATATCGAGCTCCAGGGCAATACCGCGATCGTGCGCGGTCGCGAGCGACTGCAGGGCGCACCGGTCATGGCCACCGACCTGCGCGCCTCGGCCTGCCTGGTGATCGCCGCGCTGGCGGCCGATGGCGACACGACCATCGATCGCATCTACCACCTAGACCGCGGCTACGCCGGCATCGACGACAAGCTGGTCCGCCTCGGCGCCATGATCCGGCGCGAGTAATGACGGGCCGTAATGAGGTCTGCTTTGTCCATCTGAGTGACCCGCACCTGACGGCCTTGCCGCCCCTCTGGGGTCAGGTCAGGAATTTGCGCCCGAAGGGGCCGGACCGCAACATGATAAAACGGCGCCTGAGCCATCTGTCCTGGCAGCGCAAGCGACGCTTTGAGCACCGCCGCGAGGTGTTGGACGTGCTGGTGGCGCATATCGGCCAGGCCGCACCCAACCAGATTCTGCTCAGTGGCGATCTCACCCACATCGGGCTGGAACAGGAGTTTCGCGAAGCGGCAGACTGGCTGCGCTCGGTCGCGCCAGTCCGGGATCTTGCGCTGGTACCCGGCAACCACGACGCGACCGCCGATGACAGTCGCCGCTACCAGCACGCGCACTGGGCCGACTATCTGCGCGGTGACGACGGCAGCGACAGCTGGCCCTCCCTGCGCGTGCGCGCGGGTATCGCGTTTATCGGCCTGGACTCCGCCGTGGTCACGCCACCGCTGCTGGCCACCGGCTGCATCGGCGAGGCACAGCGCCAGCGCCTCGAGCGCTTGTTGGGCGACTGCCACCGGGACGGCCTGTTCCGGGTGGTCACCCTGCACCACTGCCCGCTGCCCGGTATCGATAAATGGCGCAAGCGCCTGGTCGACGCCGGAGCATTAAAACAGACCCTCATGCAGGCTGGCGTCGAACTGGTACTGCACGGTCACGGCCACCGTCATCACCAGCACCCACTGGCAACCTGCACCGGCAATGCCCGGGTCATCGCCGCACCCTCCGCCTCGGCGCGCGGCCTGCATGGCAAGGACAAAGCGGCGTATAACGCCTTTACGCTGAGCCAGCTGCAGGACGGCACGCAAGAGCTGCGCTGCGCGCGCTGGGGCCTGAATGCGGCGGAGGATGCTGTCACGCTGATTGAGGAAGCCCGCTGGCGCTACGGGGCGTAGAGACAGGCTCCTAGGCGTCCTCCAGGAAATCCCGCACCAGATCCAGATCCGCAATCGAATCGACATCGATAGACGCATTGGCGTAGGGGAGAATTACAGCGCGAATACGCAGCCCCAGTCGCTTGCCGAGCTTGGCCAGCGCTTCGTCCAGCGGCAGCAGGCCCAGCCGGTAACGGATCACCGCCCACCAGCCGAGCATGCCGATCACGCGCATAGGCTTTTTGCGCTGCTTCTCGATACGGCGCCAGAAGTCCGCGACGCGGCGGCCCTCGGG
>JBHEPQ010000287.1:0-9227 GCA_046260215.1 Chromatocurvus sp. | reverse complement strand
AATATCTCGGCGCTGGCCGGAACGGACTCGGAGCACTACGGCGGCTGAAATCCGCGGCACCTGACAGCGCCTGTCAGATATCCCGATGGGTCGCCGCCACACAGGCTGCTTCCTTCTTTGCGTAACGTGCAAAACGGGTATTGCGTTGCCAACTCTTATTCGGCGGATACAGCAAGATCGAAAACGTAGAGCAGTGTCCGCTGACGCGACGAAAAATTATCGTCCGATACCATCCACAGGCGCAGGCCGCCGCTCTCGAGACGCTGCAGGGCAATGCCCTCAAAATTGTCAGTCCCGTGACGCGGCTCAAGTCGCAATATTCTCTTCACTTCGATGAGCCCCGGAGCGGGAGGCACGGCGAAGGCAAGCACCTCGATTGTATTGCCAGACCCGGGCGAGTAACTGCGCAGCAGCGCGTAAAAGGTGTCGCCAACCCGATCGAGACCCGTCAACACGGGCTCGCCCCGTCGCTCTATCCAGCCGGCGACAGATGCCGCTCCTGACCTGCCCACGCGAGCCATGGGCAGGCCCGGTCCGGGCGTTTCGATAGCGAGTAGCAGGCCACCTTCCGCAGTCAGGACAAGCCCCTCAGCGCCGGCGTTCGGCTTGATGGCGGTGCGCATCCCCGCAATGCGGTTTCCCAACCGGGATACTTCCATGCCATGCGCCGCCGCGCCGCAGCGGGACAGGTCAAACGCCAGAATACGATGCGCGTGCTCAAAACTGACCAGCGCTGTGCCGTCGCGCAGATCAAGACCCTCGGCATCGCGCTGGCGCAGGCCGCTGAGGATAGCCCCATCGGCGCCGCGCATCCGCGCCATACCCGCGGCGGCAGGTGCACCCCGGGCGAGTTCAATCCAGACAAAAGTGCCACGATCGGAAATGGCAAGCAGGTTATCGTCAGAATCAAGCGCAAGTCCGGACAGGCCGCCGAAGTCAGAAGCCGGACTCCTCAGGTGCCAGCCGCCGACAAAGGTCGCGCCAGGCAGATCTCTCTCCTTGTCGATATCGGTAAGCGAAACGGGAGAGGCGTTCAGCTGAACACGAGTGGCAGCTTTGAACACGGTGCCGGCGGGACAGGAGGCCTCGCGCAGTTCCTCCGCGTCAGCATCAAAAGACCAGGGCGCTTCGAGGAGGCTCGGCTGCGCCCGGTCCCGGGTGTTACATGCAATCAGGGCAAGCGCAAAAACGCCCGCCACCAACAGATTAAGGAACGGATTGCACGCGTGCCCAGCCGCTACACGCTTTTGAAGCCCTCGAATCACAACAGTACGCCTTAACGATGGCGGCGCCTGATGCGGCGGCGCGCGCCTGAATCCACACTGAGTGCGGTCACCGTCACCATAATCAGGCCCATCCCGAAAACCTGCAGACTATCCAGGCTTTCGGTCAGGACAACAACACCGAACAGCGTCGCGATCACCGGTTCCACCATTGCGACCACCGCCGCCACGGCAGGAGCGGTGCGGCGCAGACCAACGATATAAAAGATAAAGGAAACGCCCGCACCCAGCAATCCGAGCATGGCAAACAGCGGCCAGTCATCTGAATGGAAAACCGCTGCCACCTGGTCGACTCTGGCTGGCCCGAGAAGAACCACGACAAGTACCGCGAATGCAACAAGCAGAATCGCCTGCGGGCTTCCATGGGGCGCCGCATACTTGAAGCCGAAAATGAACACAGCGTAGGACAATCCGGCCAGCAACCCCGCACTTACGCCGGCCACGGTGATGGTAGCCGCGTCGACATCGTAAATACCCGTGAGCAGCACTATCCCGGACATCACAACCGCAATGGCTACGCACTTAAGGGGGGTCGCACGCTCAAGCCGAAGCAGAAACGACGCTACATAAACAAACACGGGAGCGGAATACATCAATGTGGCCGCCACCGCGACGCTACCCTGCTCAATGCTGATGGAATAGAACGAGAAATTGCCGGCTACGCCGAGTCCCGCAATCGTCGACCAGAACCAGAGCGGCCGGCTGGCCAGTCCGCTTCGGCGCGGCTGCAGCATCAACCACCCTGCAAAGAAAATCAGCCCCATCGCCCCGCGGAAAAACGCCACCAGGAACGGACCCCAGCCCTGTGCGATGAGAATGCCACCGATCCCACCGGACAAGCCCCAGAACAGTGCCGCCATGGCGACGAACACGGTACTGAGCCCGTCGTTTCTGGAAAATTCCATGGGACGGATCCTGAATCTGTGGGATGAGAGACAGCTGGCTGCCAGGTGGTTAACACCTCTATTGCAGGTCGTGGCCTTGTGCCTCGAGCAACTTCAATAAATAGGTATGCCCCCCGAGAAAGGTCGATATGCGTATGACCGCACCACTTTCAAACTTCAGGGTGTACCATTGAAACAGATGGTTAAAGGACAGCGATTCGAGATCGCTCCAACGCTCATCCTTGATCCCGGTCCAGGGCGATTTGAAGTGGATGGACTCGTCGCTGAAACGCCCCTTCACGAAAAAACCCTCCGCAATAAGAGCTATCGCCACGACACCGAACCCCAGAGTCAAAGCGATGAGTGCTGTTGTTTCACCTGGCTTATCGATTTTATAGCTACCCGTCAGTAGCATCGCGAGGGGAATGACAGAGAACACAAGACAAGCCAGACCCAGCCCCTTGATGAATGACCCAAACCTCAACTTGCCCGGCGCGGCAGCATAAACGGACTTTTTGGTAAAGTACGCCAGCGTCATCAGGCTTAATACGCCGATTATCAGGACTTTCAGATTTATGTCCATGTGCTTCCTGATGGTACGATTGAATTGGTGATCAGCTTGCCGGTGACGGAACGACGTCGCAAGCCCTGAGCGGTCCACTCATTCAGCTCCGCTCATTTCGCGGCCCGGCGCCTTGGCGCACCCTCGCGCTGTTTCCGCTCCCAGCCAGCGGCCACGTGCACGTCGGCCATACTCCTCACACATAACGCTCGTATTCACGCACCAGCTTGCAGGTCGTGGGCAACTGTATGGCAGAAATGGTGGATTGTGGTATGCCTGTAGCCGTGGCTAACTGGTTCTGGCTCATCTCCTGGAGTTCACGGAGGAGGCGGACAGACTCGCCAACGGTAACCTCGATCCGCTTCTTTGCCTTGCGATAATCGTTTTCAGAAAAACCTTCGGTTTGCCGCCGTCAGGCGGGAAGGACGGAGATTCCTCCAGCGAGACGGCTATGACCAGCCGCAAGAATGTTCCTGGCCGCATTTCGATCGCGGTCGTGAGTGACACCGCACTCACAGGTCCAAACTCTTATTCCAAGACCTGCTCTACCTTTCGGACTATCGGGGCTCAGAGAGCCGCAACACGAGCAGGTCTGGGTGGTGTATTGTTGCGCGATCAACGCCAAGTTGCTGAAGCCAGCTAAACCGATTTAATACGCCGCCGCTGAAAAACCGACTTGCAAATCTGGGAATATATTATACTGTACGTATATACAGTATAAGCGGTACCCTGTCATGAACAATATTCGACCAAACATACCCGATAAACCTGTCCGCCTTCTGGGTCAGGTACGCCGTCATATGCGCGATGCCGGCTACGCCTGGAAGACAGAAAAAACCTACATTCACTGGGTGCGACGTTTCATTCTGTTTCATGGAAAGCAACACCCGGCCCACATGTCAACAGGTCATATCAACAGTTTTCTGAGCAGTCTGGCAAATGAGCGCCACTGCTCTCCGGCGACGCAGCGCATTGCGCTGAACTCGCTAATCTATCTGTTCATAAAATTCCTGGTCGCAAATCTCGAACAGCTGGACTTCAACAGGGCGCCCCCGAAACGCCGTTCACCCACCGTACTAACCCATTCCGAGGTGATGCGTATTCTTGAACATGCGGAGGGCACACATCGACTCATGCTCGAATTGCTCTACGCTACCGCGAAGGAAACTGCCAGGCAGTTTGTCTTTCCTCCATCATCGATCGAACCTGATCCACGAACTGGCGAGCTGCGCCGTTACCACCTGCACGAGTCTTCCCTGCGCAAGGCCTTGACCCGGGCCCGCGGCGCCATGGGCATCCTCAGCCCGCTCGACACCCCGTGACTCACCATGCCCTACACCGAACTCCACTGCCTCACCTGTTACAGCTTCCTGCGCGGCGCCTCGCACCCGCACGAGCTGGTTGAGCGCGCAGCGCGGCTCGGCTATGCGGGCCTGGCGATTACGGACGAGTGTTCGCTGGCCGGCGTGGTCAAGGCGCATATCGCAGCGAAGGAGGCGGGGCTCAAACTCATTATCGGCAGCGAGCTGAATCTGGTGGAAGGCATCAAGCTGGTGGCGCTGGTGCCGTCCCGGGCCGCCTATGCCGAGCTGTCGGGGCTTATCAGCATGGCGCGGCGGCGCAGCCCCAAGGGCAGCTACCGGGTAACACTGCGCGACGTTATTTTTCATCTCAAGCGCTGTCTGCTGATCTGGCTACCGGACGACAGCGGGGACGACACCCGCGCCTATGGCCTGCAGCTGCGCCGTCTGTGCAAGGACAGGGTCTGGCTTGGCGTACACTACCTGCTCGGCAATGGTGAAGTGGAACGCTACCTGGCCCTGCAGCGGCTGGCGCAGGAACTGCAGCTGCCATTAGTGGCCTGTGGCGATGTGCAGATGCACCGTGCATCGCGCAAGGCACTGCACGATGTCATGACGGCATTGCGCTATAACACCTCGGTAGATCAGCTCGGCATGCGTCGCCTGCCCAACGCCCAGCAGCATCTGCGCACCCTGGCACACCTGCAGCGGCTATACCCCGCGGAGTTAATGGAGGAGTCGGCAAGAATCGCCGACCGCTGCCAGTTCAGCCTGGACGAGCTGCGCTATGAATACCCGGAGGAAGTGGTACCGCAGGGCCAGACCGCCGCCAGCTATTTACGTGAGCTGGTCGCTGATGGCACGCGCAGGCGATGGCCAGAGGGTACGCCGGATGCTATCCACGAGCGCATCGAAACCGAGCTGGCGCTGATACATGAACTCAACTACGAGTACTACTTCCTCACCGTCCACGACATCGTGCGCTTCGCCCGGGAGCGGGACATTCTCTGCCAGGGACGCGGCTCGGCGGCCAACTCGGTGGTGTGCTACTGCCTGTTCATTACCGAGGTATCCCCCGAGCAGGTCTCGCTGCTGTTCGAGCGTTTCATCTCCCGGGAGCGGGACGAACCGCCGGACATTGATGTCGACTTCGAGCACGAGCGCCGCGAGGAGGTCATCCAGTACATCTACGGGAAGTATGGCCGCCGCCGGGCAGCGCTCGCCGCCACGGTCATTACCTACCGCGCCCGCAGTGCGGTGCGTGATGTCGGCAAGGCCCTGGGGCTGGATCCGATATTCGTGGAGGACCTGGCCAAATCCATGGCCTGGTGGGACAGGACCCGCGATCTGGAAAAGCGCTTTGCAGAGCAGGGTGTCGCCTCCCACAGCCAAATGGCAGAGCTGTTCTATGCCCTGGTGCAGGAGCTGCTCGATTTTCCGCGCCACCTGTCGCAGCACGTGGGAGGCTTCGTGATTTCCCGCGGACCGCTGTCGGCGATGGTGCCGGTGGAGAACGCCAGCATGCCGGAGCGCACGGTCATCCAGTGGGACAAATACGATATCGAGGCGCTGGGCCTGCTCAAGGTGGATGTGCTCGCCCTCGGCATGCTTTCGGCGATCCGCAAGACGCTGCAACTCGTGCACCGCTACCAGCCAACCCTGCGCGATATCGGCGATGTGCCGAAAGAGGATGCCGCAACCTATCGCATGCTGCAGCAGGCAGATTCCATGGGCGTGTTCCAGATCGAGTCCCGCGCGCAGATGACCATGCTGCCGCGGCTGAAGCCGGCGCGCTTCTATGACCTGGTGATCGAGATCGCCATCGTACGACCGGGGCCGATACAGGGCGACATGGTGCATCCCTATCTGCGGCGCAAGCAGGGACTGGAGCAGGTCACTTATCCCGACGACAACATCCGCGCAGTGCTCGACCGTACTCTCGGCGTACCCATCTTCCAGGAGCAGGTTATCCGCCTGGCCATGGTGGCGGCGGGCTTTTCCGGTGGCGAGGCGGACGCCCTGCGCCGCGCCATCACCAACTGGGGCCGCGATAGCAAATTGCTGACCTTCGAGGAAAAGCTCATCGAGGGTATGATCGCCCGCGGCTACGATCGCGACTTCGCCCAGCGCCTGTTTGAGCAGATCAAGGGCTTTGGCGGCTACGGCTTCCCCGAGTCACACTCTGCCAGCTTCGCCCTGCTCGCCTATGTCTCGGCCTGGCTCAAGTGCCATCATCCGGCGGCCTTCTACACCGGGCTGCTGAACAGCCAGCCTATGGGCTTCTACTCGCCGTCGCAGCTTTTGCAGGACGCGGCTCGCCACGGCGTCTGCGTATTGCCGATCGACGTCAATGCGAGCGACTGGGATCACACCCTGCCCGAGGATGAGCACAACCTGCAGCCTGCACGGGGGCCGATCCGCCTCGGCCTGCGGCTGGTCGGCGGTCTGTCCCGGGATGGCGCCCGTCGCCTGCTGGCCCTGCGCCGGCAGCGTGCCTTTACCCAGGTAAAGGACCTGCGAGAGCGTGCCGGACTGCATCGGGATGACATGCAGGCGCTCGCGGCAGCAGATGCCCTGGCCAGTATCAGCGGCCATCGGCACCAGTCGCAGTGGCAGGTACTGGCCATGGAATCACACAAGCCACTGCTGCAGTATGAAAGCAGCGAACCGGTGCGCGCCCTGGACGACGGTGTCACCCTCGAAGCCCCCAGCGTGGCGGAGGATGTGCTGGCCGACTATAGCGCCACCGGCGTGACTCTGCGCAGCCATCCCATGCTGCTGCTGCGCGATCGCCCACCCTTCGACCGCTGCAAGCGCCAGGCAGATCTCGTGGATGTGCCCCACCGGGGATTTGTGCGCATCGCTGGCCTGGTCACCTGTCGGCAACGTCCGGGCACCGCTTCCGGCGTGCTGTTTCTGACGCTTGAGGACGAGACCGGCAACAGCAATATCGTGATCTGGCCACGAGTGCAGGATACGTTTCGTCAGGCGCTGATGACGGGGAGATTGTTACTGGTGAAAGGAACGTTGGAGACCCGCGACAATGTAACCCACATCATTGCCGGGGCCTTGCATGACTACACGCCAGAATTGGCGGGACTGGGCGTGAAGTCGAGGAATTTTCACTAGTGGGGTCAGCTCCGGGACCTGACCCCAAAAGAGTCAACCAACGAAAGCCTTGCGAGGCTCGGAAACCCCTGCAGGTTCCTGACCTTTGAGATGAGCCATCATGGTATCGGCATCAGAGACTTCGAACGGATCGGTCGGGCAGTTGTCACCGAAGTCCGGCTCGACAAAAATCTTCTCGACCACGCCGTCGTTTACCAGCATGCTGTAACGCCATGAGCGCATACCGAAACCAAGATTGGACTTATCGACCAGCATGCCCATCTTGCGAGTAAACTCGCCATTGCCGTCGGGCAGCAGGAAAATGTTCTTGTTGCCCTGCTCCTTGCCCCACTTGAACATCACAAACGCATCGTTGACCGACACACAGATGATTTCATCAATGCCCTGTGCCTTGAACTCATCATACAGCTCATCATAACGGGGGAGGTGGTTAGAGGAACAGGTAGGGGTGAAAGCACCGGGAAGAGAGAACACAACGACTTTCTTTCCACCAAAAATATCCGCCGTGGTCTGATCTTTCCAATCATAGGGGTTATCGCCGCCAATGGACTCGTCACGTACACGGGTCTTGAAGACAACGTCTGGTACTCGGGTTACTGCACTCATGCAAACCTCCTTGCTTGTTGCGTGTTACACGTTGATCGTTTCGCCTGCGCAGAATTGCTCTGATATCACTACAACATCACTACAAAATCGCTACATCTGCGATCGCTACCTCTGCACTCGACCACTTTGATCGCCTGGATTTTCAATAATACTCGATGGCGCTCAATCGATAAAACTCTTTTTATTGATAACCTCGATTCAAAAAAGCGATCAAGGCGTCGGCACCTATTCATCCTCACGTGTGACGAGAAGCGAAAATGTGTCCTGGCCTGTGTCGCTTGGCAGCAGCACAATCGGCTGGCAACAAACCTGGCAATCTTCCACGTAACTGACACCGATGTTGCCTGGGTCCACCAGCACCGTCTGAGACTCACCGCAGTAAGGGCAACTGATCACCTGCTCAAGGACTTCCATGACTCAACCCCGGGAACGCGACCTGCGTCACATATCGCTGATTAACTGCAAAAACTAATTGACCATCGCCTTTTATGGGATTATTTTCCCATGATGACAGAAACAGTCCAACAGGCGTTACGCTCGGCGATACTCCGGCTCTTGCAGCCGCTCGTGCACGTCTTACTGCGCCACGGCATGGCCTATGGCACGTTTGCGGAACTGGCACGCAAAGCCTATGTCGAGGCAGGCTTCAGCCACATCGCCGACAGCGGTCGGCGCGCTACGATCTCAAATGTATCCGCGCTAACGGGCCTGACTCGCAAAGAAACCAAGCGTCTGCTCGAACTCAACATAGCGTCCGAGCATGATAGCGAGCAACGGTATAATCGTGCAATCCGCGTTGTCAGCGGCTGGCTGGCCGATCCGCGGTTCCATAACAGCGAAGGGGAACCCGCCGAACTCCCTCTCGAGGGGGAAAACAGCTTTGCCACACTGGTGAAGGATTACAGCGGAGACATTCCCCCTGCCGCCATGCTCGGCGTGCTGGAGACAAGTCATACCGTAGGCCGCGACGCAGACCACGTTCGACTCGAGGAACGCGCCTACATGCCGTCTCATACGCCGGTCGAGAGGATTCATATTCTGGGCCGTGACCCGGGGGAATTAATAAGCACGATTTCCCACAATCTTGCTGCCACCCGATCAACGCGCGTTTTCCAGCGTAAATTGTCCAACCCGGCAGTGCGCGAGGATGCGCTGGCCGCGTTTCGAGAACTGACAAATCGCAAGTCCCAGGAACTGCTCGAGGAATACCACCGCTGGCTGTCTGCGCACGAAGTGGACGCCGAGGAACCGGAGACGGGAAAACCGCATTACGTCGCGGTGGGCATCTACTACTTTGACGACACCCTGAACAAGGATACGCCGGAATGAACCCGAAGCGCCCAGGAATCCTTCTGCTCGCCAGCCTGTTTTCCATCATTGCAGCCTGTGGCGGTGGCGGCGGCGGGCTTGCGGGCCTCTCACCATCACCGCCTATTGGCGGCGGCGGCAGTGGCGGCATCGG
>JBHEPQ010000271.1:0-3384 GCA_046260215.1 Chromatocurvus sp. | reverse complement strand
CGCATTCTGGCGCTGGGCATCTTTTTCATCAGCGGTAAGGTAGCGCAGTTCTCCCTGTTCATCGCGAACGCGGATACGCGCCGCTGACTCCAGCGTCTGCAGGTTCTGTTTTGCACGCTCGCAGATTTCCGGGTCCTTTTCCGGTAGAACCTCGACGGCCACCGTTTCCATTGGGTCTTCACCGTTATCGCCGTCGCTGCCGTCGCTGGTCTCGAAGCGGTTGCCGGGTCTTGACGTGGTTTCCGGGGGGACAGCACCTTCTTCGGGTGCGACACGCCGAAAGCGGTTCGAGCCAGTGGAAAATACCTCGTACTCGATGGATGCCTGCGGAGGCCGGTCGCTGACGACCAGATTGCCGCGATCATCCTTCCAGCGGTAATAGCTGTCTGCAGCCTGCGGACCTGACGCAAGCCCGGCGGTCAAGGCCAGTGCGGCGAGGGCCATCGCGCATCCGCGTAACAACCCAGACGCATACGGTCCCTGTGGGCGTGCTGAAACTGGATTAGAGAGGGGTCGCACGGTGCCTCCGCGGCTAAACAATCAGGAAGTGGCAAAGTACCTGACATATGGGAGGGGCGCAACATCATAAATGCCCGGCAAAAAGTCGCATAAATGCAGAAAACAGCATGCAAATGATGCGGGTTGTTTGATTTTTGCATCCATCATTTTACAATCCATCCCGTCATGTGAGTGGTAACGACCACCGCCGGGTACCCCCGGCCACTGGTTTACTGGTTCTGCGGATTATAGCGGGGGCAGCTGCTGACATGTCCCGTAAGTGGTTGTCTGGCGGATTGGCCGCAACCATGGGTCCGACACTGCGCTACCCCGCAGGGCGACACACGCACGGGTTCTCGTGACTGTCACTCCTCAAGAGGCGCATTACCGGCAGTATGCCGGCGTCGAACCGCGGGAGTGGCAAGGCGCTCAGGAAATTCACTTCCATCAACGCACCCTGCCATACTTCCACAAGGCACTCGCCCGCGAGGGTTACGCGCGTGGCTTTGCTCATAGGAGAAACACAGTGGAGTTGTTATCAGGCGGCGAGATGGTCGCGCAGGCCCTCGAAGATGAGGGCGTCGAGTTTATTTTCGGGTATCCAGGCGGGGCTGTCCTGCATATTTACGATGCCCTTTTTAAGAAGGCCGACAAAGTCCCACATATTCTGGTCCGCCACGAACAGGCTGCAACCCATGCCGCAGATGGCTATGCCCGGGCAACGGGCAAGGCCGGCGTCGTGCTCGTGACATCGGGTCCGGGAGCGACCAACGCGATTACCGGCATAGCCACTGCCTATATGGATTCCATCCCCATGGTCGTGTTTTCCGGCCAGGTAGCGTCGCACCTGATCGGTGAAGATGCATTCCAGGAGACGGACATGGTTGGCGTGTCGCGCCCGATCGTGAAACACAGCTTCATGGTGCGCCACGCGAGCGAGATTCCCGAAACCATCAAGAAAGCGTTTACGCTTGCCACCACCGGACGGCCCGGGCCTGTCGTGATCGATATTCCCAAGGATATCACGCGGCCGGATGAGAAATTTGAATACCACTACCCGGACTCCGTGCGCATGCGCTCTTACTCCCCGGCCCAGCGCGGCCACACGGGGCAGATCAAAAAGGCGGCGCGCATGCTTCTGGGCGCCAAGCGGCCGATGATCTATAGCGGCGGAGGTGTCATTCTCGGGGAGGCCAGCGACCTTCTGGTATCCCTGGCGAAGCACCTCAATTATCCCGTGACCAATACGCTCATGGGGCTCGGCGCCTATCCGGGCAGTGATCGGCAGTTCCTCGGCATGCTGGGAATGCATGGGTTTTACGAGGCCAACACGGCCATGCATAACGCGGATGTCATCCTCGCTGTCGGTGCTCGCTTCGATGATCGCGTCACGAATACCGTGAGTAAATTCTGCCCCGGTGCCAGCATCATCCATATTGATATTGATCCCGCGTCCATCTCCAAGACTGTGCGGGCGGATATTCCGATCGTCGGGCCGGTGAAAGAGGTGCTGACGGAGCTAATCAGCCAGCTGCAGAAACTGCAGGCCAGTGAATCGGAGCCGCTGCCCGATCCCGCCTCCCTGGAGCGCTGGTGGCAGCAGATCGAGGAATGGCGCAGCGGGCATGGGCTATACACGGGCCGCCGCTATGGTGAAAGCGATTACATCATGCCGCAGCAGGTAATCGAGAGCCTGTACCGCGCAACCAACGGTGACGCCTATGTCACGTCCGACGTGGGCCAGCACCAGATGTTTGCCGCCCAGTACTATCGCTTTGACAAGCCGCGTCGCTGGATCAACTCGGGGGGGCTGGGCACCATGGGTTTCGGCCTGCCTTCGGCGATGGGCGTCAAGCTGGCCTTTCCCGATAGCGAGGTTGCCTGCGTTACCGGCGAAGGCAGCATCCAGATGAACATCCAGGAGCTCTCCACCTGCAAGCAGTACAACGTGCCGGTCAAGATCATCAATCTGCGCAACAATTCACTTGGCATGGTCAAGCAGTGGCAGGACATGCAGTACGAGGGGCGCTATGCAATGAGCACCTACGAGGACTCACTGCCCGACTTTATCAAGCTGGTGGAGGCCTATGGCCACGTTGGCATGCAGGTGCGCAATCTGTCGGATCTGGACGCGGCAATGGATGAAGCCTTCGCCATGCGCGATCGCCTCGTGTTTCTCGACGTGTTTGTCGACCCCATGGAACACGTTTACCCGATGCATGTGGCGCCCAATGGTTCCATGAAGGATATGTGGTTGAGCAAGACGGAAAGGAGCTGACATGCGGCGCATCATTGCTATTCTGCTGGAAAACGAGCCCGGCGCCCTGTCGCGGGTCGTCGGTCTTTTTTCCCAGCGCGGTTATAACATCGAGACATTGAACGTGGCCGCTACCGAGGATCCCACGCTATCGCGTCTCACGCTGACGACCGCCGGTGACGACAAACAGATAGAGCAGATCACCAAACATCTTCACCGCCTGGTTGATGTGGTGAAGCTGGTTGACCTGACCGGGGGGGCGCATGTCGAGCGCGACCTCATGCTGATCAAGGTTCGCGCGGTGGGGGCACAGCGCGAGGAGATCAAGCGGACCACGGATATCTTTCGTGGCCAGGTGGTGGATGTGGCGCCGAGTGTCTACACGATTCAGCTGACCGGGACGACGGACAAGCTGGATTCGTTCGTGGCGGCGATGGCGGAGATGGATATTCTGGAGGTGGTGCGGTCCGGTGTTGCAGGGATTTCGCGGGGCGAGAAAGTGCTCAGGTTGTGAGACAGTTGACGGTGCTGCACCTATCGAGGGGATTCCCTGGCAAGCGATTGCGTGGCTGATTAGACTTAGTCGCGTGTTTCGCGGTTCGGCGGTCATTCGCTTTATCCGCTGCATG
>JBHEPQ010000221.1:0-9819 GCA_046260215.1 Chromatocurvus sp. | reverse complement strand
CCGCTGGCGGTGATGCTGCGATTGATAAGATCCACGGACAGTCCACAGGCGAGGGGCAACAGCCCGAATACGGTCGTGACGGTAGTGAGCAACACTGGCCGCAGTCGCTGGGATGCAGACAGTACGACCACTTCTGCGGTGGAAAGATCTGGCTGCTCTTTGCGTACGGTATTGAAGGTATCGATAAGAACAATATTGTTGTTTACCACGATACCTGCCAGGGCCACGACTCCAACGCCGGACAGAATTGCGCTGAAAGGTTTATCCAGTATGAGCAGTCCCAGCAACACACCCGCAGTGGACATGATGACGGCCAGGAGAATCAGCGCGCTCTGGTAAAAACTGTTGAACTGTGTCACCAGCAGGACAAACATCAGCAGAAGCGATAGTAGAAATGCGACCTGCACAAAAGCCAGGGAGTCGGACTGCTCTTCATTGGCGCCCCTGAAACGCACGTCCACACGACTGTCGAAAGTCTGGGTTTGCAGCCAGGAATCGATTTCGCTCACCATGCTGTCAGCAAGAACGCCATCCACGACATCGGCGCGAATGCGTTCTACCGGCGTACCGTCGATACGCTCAAAGGTGTCCACTCCGGGCGATGGCTGCAGGGTAACAAAGTTCGACAGTGGGACGTGGCCCATGGCCGTGCTGATGCGAAGATTGTCCATGGCGTCTATGCCGCGCTCATCCAGTGGGTAGCGAACGCGTATATCTACCGCATCATCCGCAGTCTCCGGTCGATATTCAGCGACCTTCACGCCGTTGGTGACGAGCTGTACGGCGACACCGGCAGATGAAACATCAGCACCGTAAATCGCCGCCTGCGCGCGATCCACGTCCATCTGCCATTCAATGGTCGGTAGCGCCAGTGTGTCGTCGATGTCCACCAGTTCCGGCAGCGACTGCATGTAGTCCTTGATACGCGCCAGCGCAGGCTCAAGAAGATCCCGCTGCGGCGAACGCAGTTCAATCTGTATCGGCTTGCCCACTGGTGGGCCCTGTTCCTGCGCCATGACGTCGACTGTAATGCCGGCGAGCGGATCCGTGCGCCGGCGGATCTCCCGCACAATTTCCCTGCCCTTGATATTGCGTTCGCTTTCGGGATACAGCTGGATAAAAATGCTGCCAATACGGTCAGCCGTGCTCAGTGCGCCGCGACCGAGGCCGTTGCCGCCGGGAAGAATAGTGCGCGCGTTTATCGCCTCGATACCGGGTATCTGCAGGATTTCCTGTTCCACCTCGTAGACCAGAACATTGACTTCATCGGCTGAAAAGTTGCCGCGGCCGCGAACCGAGACCTGTATGAACTGGGGGTCTGAATCCGAGAAAAACACCATTCCCGGGCTGTACTTGCCGTAGGCCACGAAAATACCCAGCAATCCGGCCAGCACAACCATCAGGGTGAGCCCGGGCTTCGCGCAAAGACGGGCCAGCCAGCGGGCGTAGGCGCCGGTCACTGTTGGCAGCCTTGTCGGGTCGCCGCTCTCGAGTTCATGCATGGCTCTGGCCGCCGCTCTCGAATGCAGCGTGGGTCGGCCGAAGACGGTACCGAGGACCGGGCCGAACAGCAGCGCGTAAAAAAGAGACCCGGCAAGTACCGTGAACACGGTCACCGGCAGAAAGCTCATGAACTTTCCGGGTATGCCCGGCCAGAATATCAGTGGCAGGAAGGCGGCAAGCGTGGTGGCAACGGACGCGGTAACCGGCCAGAACATCCGTTTGACCGACTCGGCATAGGCGGCGCGATGGTCCATGCCCTCGCTCATTTTGCGATCGGCGTACTCCGTGACCACGATTGCGCCATCTATCAACATGCCCAGGCCCAGCAGCATCCCGAACATGACCATGAAATTGAATGTGTAGCCAAGCAGATAGATAATGATGACAGAGAAAAGCAGCGACACCGGAATTCCCAGCCCCACTATGACACCGCTGCGAAAGCCCATGGTGGCAACGACGAGTATCATGACCAGCGCAAGCGCGGTAAAGATGTTGCCCTGCAGCTCGGTCACCTGTAGCCCTGCGAACTCAGCCTGATCCTGCGTCGTCAAGACCTTGATGCTCCCGGGTATCTGCGGACGCATCTCCGCCAGCAGGGCGCGAAGCGCGTCGACGGTCTTGATGATATTGCCGTTGGCCCTCGCCTGGACGGCGATAGAAATGGCCTCCATACCGTTCACGCGGGCATGGCTTTCACGGTCCTTGAACGTCTTTCGAATGTCGGCGACGTCTTCCAGGGTAATCACCGTATCGCCAGCGCTGGCGACCGGCAGGTTCATCACATCGGCAGGGCTCTCCACAACGGATGGAACCTTCACCGCAAACCGCCCGCTGCCGGTATCGATACTGCCGGCGGGAATCAGCCGGTTGTTGCGCTGCAGTGTGCGGATCAGCTCCTCGCTGGAGATCTGGTAAGTGTCGAGGGCTTCCGGGTCGATGATGACTTCCAGAAGTTCCTCGCGATGTCCCTGCAGATCCGCCTTGAGCACTGATGGTATGGTCTCTATGCGATCCCGCAGCATGAGCGCCGTTTCGTAGACAAGACGCTCAGGCACCCCCTCTCCGATCAGGCTGATCTGTAGTATGGGATACTCATCGATTTCGATTTCGCGCACCAGCGGTTCCTCTGCTGTGGCTGGGATCTCTGCCTTGGCGCGATCGACGGCCTCCCGGACGTCCAGCAGTGCATCATTCAGGTCCTGATCCGGATCGAACTCTATAAACAGCGTGGCATTCCCCTCGGACGCCATGGCTGTGATTTCCTCGATGCCCTCAACCTTGCGCAGTTCGGTTTCCATCGGCTGCACCAGCAGGCGCTCGGAATCCTCGGGGGAGATGCCTTCATGCATGATACCGACATAGAAAAAGGGCACCTCGATGTGCGGCTCGTTGGCTATCGGCAATATAGAACGCGCGATGAGCCCGCACAGAATAACCACACCCATCATCATCAGGGTGCTGCGAGAGCGATTGATGGCGGCGTCTATGTAGCTCATCAGGACGCGCTTCCTGTGGTAACTGCGTCGCGTTCCGGGACAGGTTCGACGCGCTGCCCCGCCACTACCGTTTCCTGGCCGATCGTGATCAGCCGCGCGCGTGCAGGCAACCCGCTTACCCATGCGCCTCCGGGCGTGTCCTGAAGGATGGTGATGTGCCGGAACCGGACACGGTCCTGGTCATCCAGAATACGCACGCCGACCCTCCCGGCATCATCCAGCGCAAACAGGGCAGGAGAGATCCGGTGTGCAGGCACTTCGTCACGCGCAATATAGAGTGTTGCCGTCACGCCGGACCGCAACGAATAGTCTTCGTTATCCACCGTGGCCTCGATTCCGTAGGTGCGGGTCTGATTATCACTCTGGCGACTGATGAAGCTGACGACGCCCGTGATCTCCCTTCCCGTGGCGGTGCGTGCATTGACGACGTCACCTTCATTAATGGCGCCGACGTCGCGCTCAGTCACGCGAGCCGTTAAAAGCATGGGGTCGAGATCGAGCAGCGTCACGCATTCACCACCGGGCGTCAGGTAGTCACCTCTGTTGGCATGGGTGTCCTCCACAATGCCGGCGAAGGGAGCGCGTATGGTCGTGCGCTCAAGATTGAGGCGGGCGCGCATCAATGCTGCTTCCGCCGCGGCCTGGGAGGCTTCTGCCTGCGCGATGGCCGTGTTGGACTGCAGACCCTTTGTCTTTAATTGCTTGCTGCCTTCGTACTCCAGCGTGGCGCGTCGCAGCGTGGCTTCTGCCTCGGCGACTGCGGCACTGCGATCGTTATCCGCAAGACGGCAAAGCAGGTCGTTTTCTTCCACGCGCTGACCCCGATCAACGGCCCGTTCTGTGACAACGCCGGTGATTTCGGATTTGACCAGGACCGTGCGTTTATTTGCGGTGCGCCCGCGCAAAGTAATATTCTGAATTCGTGGTTGCGCCTCAATATGCCGGACGCGAACTCTGGGCAACTCGTTATTCGCGCGTGGTTCGAAGGACTGCTCTGCCAGTACCGGACGCGTGTCGGGGTCCACTTTTTCTTCACCTGTGAACAGACCGGAAAGCAGCCAAAGACCGATTGCTGCCGCAATAACAAAGGCAGTGATCAGGTTTTTGCGCATAGAGAGGTGACCGGGGCTTCGTGCCCTTCATTACATCCAGGGGCGGGAGTATAGCATCGCGTCAATCGATCTGGCTTTCGTACTCTTCGTGAAATTGTTCCAGATGGCGCTCTACAAGCGCTGTTTGTCGCCCGTAGCGGGCAACATGGAAAATGGCGTCTCCCTCGTAGACGAGAGGCAGGTTGGTGCGGCCGATGACCACGCCGTCGTGAGTCGCCAGCATGGGCACTTCGCTGCTGCCCAGGGGGTCGGCGACAACAGCCACGGTCTGCCCCGCGACGACTTTGGCACCCAGCGGAACCAGCGCGCTGAGGATGCCGCTGGCGGGCGCTCTCAGCCAGCTTGACTGGTCGCTCACGATAGGCGCCGGGACAGGCTTGCGTCGCGGGCTTTTGCGAAGCAGCCCGACTTCACGCAGCACGTTGATCACGCCAGAAACGCCCGCGCGTATGTACATTTCATCAAAGCGCAAAGCCTCGCCCGCCTCGTAAAGGATGACGGGTATGCCCGCATCGCCCGCTGCCTCACGCAGCGATCCGTCGCGAATCTTAGCGTCGATGGCCAGGGGCACGCCAAAGGCTTCGGTCATCGCCCTGGCACCCGGCATATCGAGATCGGCCCGTATCTGGGGGAAATTGGCGCGATGTCGTGCGCCCGTGTGCAGATCTATACCGTAGTCGCACTTGAGTACAATCTCATGCAGGAAGGTATTGGCAACCCTTGCTGCCAGGGATCCTGCTTCCGAACCCGGAAATGATCGATTCAGGTCACGGCCGTCTGGCAGGTAGCGCGAGTGATTCAAAAAGCCATAAATATTGACTATCGGTATGGCCAGGAGCGTGCCGCGCAGGTTGCGCAGCGAGCGGTGCTTGAGCATTCGTCGGATGATTTCGACGCCATTGATTTCGTCGCCGTGTACGGCTGCACAGACAAACGTGATTGGCCCGGCGTGCCGGCCATGCATCACCTGCACGCTGATGGACAGGTCGTCATGCGTGTAAAGCGGCGCAACCGGAATGTTGACGGTTTTCTTCTCGCCGGGGGCGATGCTGACGCCGCCGATGTCAAAAGCTTCACGTGACTTCGCCATCTAACTATCCCTGGGTTCGACGACTGTCGGTGCGGGTCGGCCTGGCGTTTTCCTCGACGTACTGAATGATGCGCCCCGCTATATTTCTGCCGCTGGCTTCCTCGATCCCCCGCAGCCCCGGAGATGAGTTGACTTCCATTATCAAGGGGCCACGTGATGAACGTAGTATATCGACACCGGCCACGGCCAGGCCCATGGTCTGGGCGGCCTTGACGGCGGTGCGTCGTTCCTCCGGCGTGAGCTTGGTTGGCAGAGCACTGCCGCCGCGATGCAGGTTGGAGCGGAACTCGCCCTCGGCAGCGCTTCGCTGCATGGCGGCAACAACGCGACGACCTATGATAAAAACCCGAACATCGGACCCACCCGCTTCCTTGATGAATTCCTGGACGAGAAAGTCGGCGCCGAGTTCGATAAATGCGTCAATCACCGACTCTGCAGCTTTGTAGGTCTCGGCGAGGACTACGCCTCGCCCCTGGGTGCCCTCAAGAAGCTTGAGTACTATCGGTGTACCCCCCACCATCTTGATCAGCTCGCGGCCATTCTCCACGCTGTGAGCGAAACCGGTGACCGGCATTCCCACCCCTTTACGGGACATCAGCTGCAGAGCGCGCAGTTTGTCGCGTGAGCGCCCGAGAGGTATCGACTCGGTGAGGCAATAAACGCCCATCATTTCAAACTGCCGTATCACCGCTGTGCCGTACTCGGTTATCGAGGCGCCAATGCGTGGGATAATCGCGTCAAACCCCTCCGCCGGCTTCCCCTTGTAATAGATGGCAGGTTTTGCCGAGTTGATGTCCATGTAGCATTTCAGCGTGTCCATGACCTCTACATCGTGACCACGCGTGCGCGCTGCCTCGGCCAGCCGTTGCGTGCTGTAAAGCCGGGAGTTGCGGGAAAGTATGCCTATCTTCATCTTCATGATTTAACGATCATCTTCGTCAGTAAGGCTTCAGCGCGGGCGTTTCCCTATCAGGTACGAACGGCCGGAATCCACGAGGAAGTGCTTTCTCAATGCCGTGCGTCCCAGCAGACAGCGGAACTGCATGGAATCGCGGTCGGTGAGCGTTACCTCAGCCGTCAGTCGCTGATCGCCGATACAGATCTCGGTCTCGACCACATAGCGCATTTCGGCGTGCCCGCCGGAATCGCGCACAGAGCGTCGATCCGCAACCAGTGCCTCGCAGTTGACCACCGTGTTGTTGTCGCGCTGATTGGGATGAATTGAAAACGCGACGTGTGCTCTGCCGTCGCGTTCGAACGGTTTTACTGCGAACGCGTGCAGCGTGCTCGTGCGTGCTCCGGTATCCACTTTTGCCTTGAGTGCTTTTATACCCAGTGCGGGAAAGCTGATCCATTCCCGCCAGCCTACACGGGGCAGCACGGAGCTGGCGGCCGCTGCCTGGGCCGATCGAACAGTCGTATCCCGCATGGTCTACTCGTGGGTTATGGGCCTGTCGGTGAACCGGTAGTCCCTGAGTTCGCTGTCAAACTTTGGATCCTGGCGACGGATCCACTCAATTACCGACACGATGTCACGGTGCATGTCACGCGTCCCGGCAGAAAGCTCGTTTATGGGTTCGTGGTATCCCTCATTGGACATTGTTTGCTCCCGCGGTCTGACCGCGCTCGCTGATTGAAAGGGGCTCACACGCCCGGAATGTTAGCATATCAAAACAGATGGCAGTGATATTCCAATGCAGCATAGAGTTTCAGCCATGCCCGGTATTAGTCTTTGCAGCAGGTCGCCGGGGCTGGCTGATCTATGCTCTGCTCGCGATCTACCTGTGTGCAATTCGACACAAAGGAGCTATGCTGACCCCCCGTAAATAGCCGATGGAGGAACTACCCATGTCACTCGCCAATTTCAGTCGCCTGACCAAACTGTTCAGGGAGCAGGAGGCGGTCGTGGACGACCAGGTTTACTATGAGCTTTTCGTGCTGGTCCTGTCGCGTGCGACTGATGCCGATGCGTACACACATCCGGCGGAGATTGCCAGTGTCCAGGCGGTCATCAAAGAGCATCTTGGCGAGGATATATCGAGCAGCGACATCCGAACGGCAGCACTGTCAAAACTCTACGAAAAGGCGCCTCTGCACAAATATCTGGCGGAGGTCGGGCCGCGCCTGAGCAAATCCCAGCGCCGCTCCATCCTCCGCGGCCTGGTTCAGGTAATGAAGGCTGACGAAAATGTGTCCAGCGGTGAGGCGGAGTTTTTCAATATGGTTACGCTGGCACTCGGTCTGACGGCGGCTGATGCGGCCGGTCTGGTGGTGGAGTAAGGCCGCCATGACAGGCTGAAATTGCGGCTTGCCATCGTTTTCCCGGCGCATCGCAGCCAACACCGAAAAGTGCCGTGCCGGTCAGCAGCCCCCCTGCCAGTGTGGCTGAAAATCCGTTTACGATAACGGCGAGCCCGGGTTACCGGCGCGCGACTGTCTGAGCACACGCGGCGACCACGGCAGGCCCCGTCTGTCGTGGTGGACTTTTCTATCCAGTTCCATATTCGGGAGTTTCATGCATCCGTCGTCCGTGTCAGAGCCCGCCAGTGGGCGCTATAACTGGTCATTGCTGTTGCGCCTGTTGCCGGTGCTGCGAGAAAATCGACGTCGTGTAGCACTTGCAATGGCCTGTCTGCTTCTTGCCAAGGGAGCACTGCTGACCATTCCCTTTGTCCTGAAGCATCTCGTCGATACGCTGGATCTGGAAAGCAGCGAACAGATAACGACCGTGATGCTGTTGTCGCTGGTCGTTGCCTACGGGGCCGCGCGTCTCGCCAGCGTTCTTTTTGCAGAGCTGCGTGACACACTGTTCGGTCGCGTCACCGAGCGTGCCATGCGCCGCATCGGCCTGCAGGTGTTCCGCCATGTGCATAGCCTGGACATCGATTACCACCTGAATCGACGGACTGGCGGACTGGCCCGCGATATAGAGCGCGGAACCACGGGCATCAGTTTCCTGATGCGCTTTTTCATTTTCAACATCGCGCCAACCCTGTTTGAAATCGCGATGGTGGCGGGCATTCTGCTGTTCAACTATGGCCCCTCTTACGCGGTGCTGGTGGTCGTTGCCGTGCTCGGCTACGGCGCGTTTTCGTTTCGTGCCACCGAATGGCGAACTCGCTTCGTGCGCGCAGTCAACGAGGCCGATTCCAGCAGCAATACCCGGGCAGTAGACAGCCTGCTCAACTACGAAACGGTGAAATACTTCACCAATGAGACCTTCGAGAGTGAGCGTTACGATGAGTCGCTGGCGGAGTGGGAACAGGCGCGCCGATCCAACCGGCTGTCGCTGTTTGCGTTGAACGCGGGTCAGGCTCTGATTATCGCGCTTTCCCAGACCATCATGATCGGCTTGGCGGCCTGGCAGGTGCGGGACGGCGTGCTGAGCCTCGGTGATTTCGTGCTGATCAACCAGTTCATGCTGCAGCTGTTCATGCCGCTGGGGTTTCTCGGCTTCGTGTACCGCGAGATCAAGAGTTCAATGGCCAATATCGAGAATCTGTTTGAGTTGCTGGAGCGACCGCCCGCGGTGCGCGACGCGGCGGACGCCGTGCCGCTTCAGGTTACCCTTGGGCGTATTGCTTTTGAGGATGTTGTCTTCGCTTACCAGGACAAGCGGCGCATCATTACCGGCTTCAGCCTGGAGGTTGAACCCGGAACCCGGGTCGCGTTAGTCGGCGCCAGCGGCGCCGGAAAGTCCACTCTGGTCAAGCTGCTGTTTCGTTTTTATGACCCGTTGACGGGGCGCATCACGATTGATGGGCAGGATATCAGCGAGGTTACGCAGGCATCCCTGCGGCGACAGATCGCGATCGTGCCTCAGGACACGGTGTTGTTTAACGACAGCCTGCTGGAGAACGTTCGCTACGGCGATCCCGATGCCGACGACGACTCGGTGCGTGCAGCGATCCGTGCGGCGCACCTCAATGACTTCATAGGCCAACTTCCCGAGGGGCTCCAGACACGCGTGGGCGAACGGGGTCTCAAGCTGTCCGGTGGCGAAAAGCAGCGCGTTGCCATCGCGCGGGCGATTCTAAAGGGCGCTCCGATACTCGTCTTTGACGAGGCCACTTCATCTCTCGACAGCCACTCGGAGCAGGCCGTTCTCTCTGCATTCCGCGAGCTTGCGCAGCGCCATACCACGCTGGTTATCGCACACCGCCTGTCCACTGTTGTGGATGCTGACCGCATCGTTGTGCTTCGGGACGGCGCTATTGCGGAAAGCGGAACGCATGCCGAGCTGCTTTATCGGGATGGCGAATACGCGCGGCTGTGGTGGGCGCAGCAGGCGCGGGATCCTGTGTCGACCCCCGCGGTGGACTGATTGATCAGGGGCTGAGCATCGCTTTCAGGTGCGCCTCTACGCTACGCGCCAGGGCGTGCAGATCGTAACCGCCCTCCAGCAGAGACACGATGCGTCCCTGCGCGAATGACCTGGCTATTCCACAGAGCTCGCCGGTTACCCAGGCGTAGTCACTGTCAACGAACGCCAGACCGGCCATATCGTCAGCCTGGTGGGCATCAAAGCCAGCCGAAATGAGTACCAGCTCAGGCGCGAAGTCCTGCAACGCAGGCAACCAGTGCTGATCCACGGCCCGCGCAAACGCCGCGCCATCGG
>JBHEPQ010000202.1:0-3863 GCA_046260215.1 Chromatocurvus sp. | reverse complement strand
AATGGACTCATCGCTATGCAACCTTTATTCGCAATGACCTGAACCTCAATTTTGTCCTGGTGGTTTCAGACGGCAAGGCGTTGCACCACGACACCCTCTACCACCTGGGCATCGGCGTAGCCGACCGGGGCGCAGTGATTGCGGCCTATCACCAGGCCGTGGCCTTCGGAGCACACATTGAAAAGCCGCCGCGGACCACCTGGAAGGGCACGCCACTGCATGAGCTGTGGCTGACCGACCCGGATGGCACGCTGATTGAAATTTATGCTCGTCTGACCGACGCTGAGCTCGCGAACAAACCCGCTGACGAATTGCCGGAGTTTCTGGTGCCGGGCACCGGCCCCGATGCGGTCTGATGCACAACTCAGTGAATTTGGTGGCGGTATGACTTCCGCCCCTATGACCACGCGATGATGCGCTTGCAGGACCCGGAGCAAACCAGGATCCTCATCGTCATCCTGGCGGCTGGTGCCGTAACCGAAGTACCCGAGATTACCCGCTCCGCGAAATCCTTAGTGCCCGTTATGCCGTCGTGCCGATGCAAGCCAATGACCCGGTAGGCGCAGACCGGCTTCGGGAACTGATAAGCATCGAGCCAGTTCTGCCGCCTCATTCACGTCGGCTCTGATCGGGCGGTCTGAAGCTGCTGGCCCGTAGCTTCTCTCATCAGGATCGGTATCTACGCCGTGAGAGCCCGCTGAGTAATACCCGAATACTGCTGTTTTATCGCCTTTCTATAACGTTCAGGAATCAATCGCAGCCGCCAAAGCAGCCGTGATCGCCGGCCGCCGCTGCGGTCGCTCTATTTCTGGTGCCGTGGTGGTCTCGCCAGGGCGTCAATTCAGCGCGGTCAGTCTCGGCAGCCCCTTCAGCAAGGTAGGCCACCATTTGTCGGCAGCGTCACCAAGGTGAACGGTGATGCGCCTTGCGTGCAGCGATAGCGTGGCGGTCCATCACGTCCTGGACGGTGGAGGCGCCGCGATCCGTCGACGAGAGGTGTACGTCCAGCGCCGACTTTACCTCGCCTATGTGCGCCTCGGCGCTGCCACGCTTGCGGTAAAACGCCAGAACTTTCTCCGGCGGCCAGTCGAACTTGCCGAGGTTGGTGACCAGGAAGAAGGCATGCAACAGCAGATCGTCGGGACGTTCCTGCACCACCATCACCACGCGACGCGGCGTTGCCCGGGACCCGGCTTGCTACTCCAGGTCGTGGTACCACTCCCGAGGTCGCTCGGGCGGGCGGCCTCGAGGCCGTTTCAGGTACGGCACCGCTAGCTTTTGGAGACCCGAGTGACTACGCAATCGACCCAGGTACTTGATATCACGATCTTCCAGGGCCTCCAGCGTGTCGTTGTCGGTGAAGCCCGCATCGATGCGCACCCGGACGCGGGTGCCAGTGCTCTGGTTGAGACGACGCACCAGGTGCGGGATCCAGGTATCGGCATTCTCGGCCGGGCCGGCGTTGCCCTCGCGCAGGAGGCCGCCGACCATTTCACCCATAGCGAATGGCCTCTTGGAATCGTGCTATTGCCATAAATTACTGATTCTATTTGAGTTTACCATTCGCTATTTTCGTTTTCAGTACTCCCTCATGAATATCCCGGGTTCACGTTTGCGTACCAGCGAAGTCCAAGGTGTAGCGAATCCCGAGATAGACCATGGCACACGGGGAAATACGCTTAACCTGTTCTTTTGACAGCCCGTCGTGACACACTCCGCGATAGATCAGCTTCCGCGCGATGCGGGGTTGCACGGTACAAATGCCGTTATGCCTGACGCCGCGATAGATCAGTGTAGTCATGTCATCGTCCTCTCAATGATTTGAACTGTGAGGCTTCATTCCAGAGTGTTTGCTTGGGGTCCATGTCATTACACCGCTCACTCCATGAATTCTCCCGATTGGCCCAGTGTTTAAATATTGGGTACTTTTGAAAGGTGGCAGGGTCGCTCACACCACTCCAGTGCTGGCGGTGCTTTTGGCCAAAAACGTGCTACTTTTGGCCTCAAGTGTTCTCTTTCTGCGAAAACGCGCTGGAATTTCTGATGTGTGCTGATGTGTGAGTTGCCTTCTTGATGAGCTAAAGACATAAAAAGGAATGATCTCGTGAATGCTGTCCCTAGTTACGATCGACAGCGCCGGGTGGTGATGCTGATCTATCCCCAGGTGGCCTCAGTGGATGTCTGTGGCCCGCTCGAACCATTCGGACTGGCCAACTTTCTGACCGGGCGTCGGCTATATGATCTGATTACGACATCGGTCGACGGTACGACCGTACCTGTCGCAGGGAACTTTCTGAAGATCGCTCCGACTTGTTGCTGTGCCGACTTGCCTGACCGAATCGAGCTGCTGCTAATCGCCGGAGGACCGGGCTGTTTCGCTACTGCCGAGGACAAGAGCATCACGTCATGGATTCGCAGGCTTGAACCTCGCTGTGCGCGCATCGGATCGGTGTGCACCGGCTCCACTGTTCTGTTGGCCTCGGGCATCACAAATGGACACAAAATCGCCACGCATTGGCTTGAGGCGATGCGCCTAAAGACGGACGCATCTTTCATGGCGCAGGTAGAACCCGACGCGATCTTTATCAATTCGGGGAAATTCTGGACCTCGGCAGGCATGCTGGCGGGCATCGATCTAGCCCTTGCAATAGTCGAGGCCGATCATGGGCGCGAGCTAGCACTGGATATTGCGCGTTTCATGGTTCTGGTCATGCGCCGCCGAGGCGGGCAGTCTCAGTTCAGTTCTCAACTGATGGCAGATGCAACGGAAGACCCCCGGATTCGCCGTGTACAACTGTATATCTGGGAAAATCCACAGTCAGACCTATCCCTTGCACGGCTGGCAAAGCGGGCGGCGATGAGCGAGCGGTCCCTCGGACGACGATTCAAAGAGGTCACGAACATCACGATTTCACGCTACATAGAAGATGTGCGCCTGAGCCTGGCCAGACGCCTACTAGAGACATCCGAGCAATCGATACAAACCGTGGCCGACAATGCCGGGTTCGGAACCACCACGACGCTACGCCGCGTCTTCGGACGCAGGCTGGGTGTCTCGCCACGTGTCTACAAGTCCAATTTCGGAACAGACAAAGCCGACGTGGTAGCTGGCATCGCAGCTGATGTCACAATGCGTATGGATCTCGAAAATATCGTGAGCGGCAAGTCAGTCTGGTAAATGGCGGAGCAAAAAAACCCTGACTTACCACATTAGACGCGTCGATCCCGCCGCTGCTGTCCCTGTCGATGTCTTAGCGTAGCAGCAGGGCACCGCTGTCACTGGTAGTTCGGTGGCCGCTCAGCTCGACACGAACAGAGCCAATGTAGGAGGGCGTCCAGGTGGTTAGGGTTTCACCCATGGCGGATGGTCCTCTTGGATCAGGTTCTTCGAGGAACACACTGATTTTTCAAGAGGATACTATCCGCTATCATCGTTTTCAGGCCGCCCTTATGAATAAGCCGGAGTAAGGGGATAATGTCCTGTTCTGATGGACGTTCCGGGACATTTTACGCGTAAGCCAGGCCCCAGCCCCGAGCAATAACATGCCGCCATACAGCATGCTCGATGCCGAAATAGGCAAACCCCATGGATATCAGACCAAGCCCGGCTGCCCATAGCACGACAGGCAGAGAGATAACGAGGGCCTCATAGTAGACCATGCCAGTGACCTCCCCGGGGCCTACCAATATCGGGGCGGCTATGACACTCAACTCATGTCACCCCCCCCCTGGCAACCAAGCGTAAACCCACCGCTCCAGATCACTAATGCCGGGGCAAGCGAAGAATTATGACGGCCGCAATAGCCAGTAGCACGATTGCTCCGGCTTCAAACAGGATATTTTGCGGATCCATCTCCTTACCC
>JBHEPQ010000190.1:0-4540 GCA_046260215.1 Chromatocurvus sp. | reverse complement strand
CTGGAGTTCCTGCGCTGGCAGCGTGAGCGGCTGCGCAGGGCCATGACACGCGACCCCGATCGTGCCCTGCTGGAGTTGCATGGGCTCAATGAGCAGCTGCTCGATCAGGCGGCGGCCGACGACGTCGCTGCAGAAATACGGCTTGAACTTGTCGGGAGTCAGCTCTTGAACCTGTATCTGATCCGGGATCGTGTGACACCAAAAACACGGGACGCCCTGTCGGTGCTGGCGCCGCCGCGCAGCCGTCGCCCTGACATGCTTCCCGAGGACATCTACCGCGATCGCCTGCTCGACATCCAGCGGTCAGCGCAGCGCGAGGGATCTGCGCTGCTCGCCTCGCTGATCGGGCATTTCGAGTCGTCGGTCGAGCGCGCCGGAATCTATCGTGCGCTGGGGGACTGGGAACAGTGGAACGGAAACCTGCGCCGGGGGGAGGATGCCTGGCGCAGGGCGTTTGAGCTGCTGAGCGACGCCGGGGAGGAGTCGCTTATTGCACAGTGGTTCGGGGCACCCGTGGAGTTGCCCGACAATGGCGTCTTCTGGCAACCCGAGGACGCAGCCCAAAGATCTCTGGTGCGGGTGACGTTTGACGTCAACGCACGCGGTCGCGCCCGGCGTGCCGACGCATCTGTCCTGTCTGGCCGCGACAGTGCGAGCATTGTGGCGATGCGGGAACTGCGCGGCGTGCGTTTCCGGCCGCGCTTCGATAACGGCCGCGCGAGGGGTGCCGACAGGGTGGTGCGCGAATACCGCGTCTACCAATGACGGGGGTCAGCGATTCTCGATGATCAGCAACACGCCTCTGGCGCTCAGGGGGCCGCGCGTGCGCCACTCGCACAGTTCGCCACCGTGGCGGTCGATTACCCGCTCTGCCATCTGCATAAACGTCGGACGTTCCGGATCGGCCAGAATAATCTGGCCCACGCCGGCTCGTATGGCGCGATTCACCATATTGTATACAGGCTTTACGAGATCATCCCAGAAACAGATATCGGCCCCCAGCATGAGATCATAACGACCCAGCTGCCGGGTGGTAAGTTGCTCGAAGCGACGCGTAAGGTGGTGTGTCTCGACCCCATTCAGACCGGCAACCACGTCGAGGTAGGGGAAAACGTTCGGATCGGCATCGACCGACGTGACATCGGCTCCCAGGTGTTGGGCGCACCAGACGCCACCGATTCCCCAGCCGCAGCCGACATCGACCACTGTGGCAATGTCTGTAGGCGGGTTACGATGCAGGTAATCGATAACCAGACAGCTCGATTTCCACAGCTTGTTGCCATGAATTTCGGGTTGGGCAGAACGCCGCTTGATGCTGCGGATAGCGGGGTGTGACGCCGTGGGCATGAGGGCCCCGCGGAAACGCCTGAGCGACTTTGCCGTCATCGCGCTCTCCCCCTGAACAGCGGATCGCCGATGAGGGCCATTCCACGGCGGCCGTCGCCGCGATCAGTCGAGTGTTTCAACGTCTTCTGCCTGGGGACCCTTTTCCGTTTGCGCGACTTCCAGGGCTACCCGCTGGCCGTCCTTGAGGCTGCGTCGCCCTTCACCCCGGATGGACCGGAAATGAACAAACACCTCGTCACCGCTGGTCAGTGTAATGAAGCCAAAACCCTTGGACGCGTTGAACCACTTGACCTGGCCTTTCTCACGTTTGCCGCTACCTTTCGTCTTCTGGGGTTTCTGGCCCGACCCTTTGCTGTTCGGTTCGCCGGAGGTCTGGCGCCGCCGCGTTGTGCGATCGTCTTTCCCGGCGGGTGCAACGACCGCCTCAACCGCTGCCTGTGACGCAAGTGGGCGATGAGTGGCAAGAACGGTGGCACAGGTTGCGATGATAAATGCAAGGCCCTGGGGCAGGTTGGGAACCTGACCGCCCTGAGCGAGTGTTGTGACGACGGACACCAGGATGGCGATGGCGATGGCGATAACCAGTTTGCCTGATATGGACATGTGACTCCTCATATTGAAACGTTAGTGATGCGTTAGATGCCCTGGCGTGCGCCGTCGACAGTGTCGCTGCCGTGGCTGGGCGGCGGAGGCACCCGCGCTGGCCTGACGGCGCCTTTCATTGGGCGGCGTCTGCAGTCGCCCTCGCGGCAGGACTAAACCTTGATGACGTCGTCTGCCTGCAGGCCTTTCGGGCCCTGTGTCAGCGTGAATTCCACTGGCTGGCCTTCATCAAGTGTCCGATAGCCGTCGCCCTGTATGGAGCGGAAATGCACAAAAACGTCATCATCGCCTGTCTTTCGTTCTATAAAGCCGAAGCCCTTGGCATTGTTGAACCACTTTACGGTTCCGTTAACACGTTCTCCCATTCTGAATTCCTCAATGTTGCCCTGTTATTGTTCTGCCGGGGTAGTGCACCCCGAGCCTATCTGTGTTCCCGATATCACGTGTCCTTCAATGTACTGTGCTTTTCAATGTACTGTACTGTCGGGACAGTTTTTCGTGGGTCTGGCGATGCTGAACGAGTTTTTCCCGCTCTTTCTGCACGACGGCGGCCGGCGCTTTCTCCACGAAGCCGGCGTTGGCCAGTTTCTTCTCCACGCGGTCGATATCGCCAGACAGACGACTCATCTCCCGACCCAGACGCTGCAACTCGGCATCGACATCGATCAGTCCGGCAAGGGGCACCAGAAGTTCGAGTTCACCGACCACCGACGTCGCCGCCGCGGGCGCTTCTCCTGACAGCCAGTCGATGCTCTCAAGGCGGGCCAGCTGCGTGAGGAAGGCCGCATTGTCATGCAGGCGCTGCCGATCCTGTGATGTGCCGTTGCGCAGCAGCAATGGCACTCTGACGCCAGGGCCGATACTCATCTCGCCACGGATGACGCGCACGCAGAGGATCACAGCCTTCAGCCATTCTATCTCCGTATCTGCAGCGCTGTCCACGCGGGCCTCGTCGGGCCGGGGCAGCGGCTGCAGCATGATGCTTGGGCCGCTTACCCCGGCGAGGGGCGCCACGGATTGCCAGATTTCCTCGGTAATGAATGGCATGAAGGGATGCAGAAGGCGCAACCAGGTTTCGAGCACCCGGATCAGGGTCTGGCGCGTCCCGCGCAGCGCCGCCTCGCTTGCCTGGGTATCACGCAGTACCGGCTTCGAAAGCTCGAGGTACCAGTCGCAGTATTCGTTCCATATGAAGTCATACAGGGCCTGCGCCGCGAGATCGAAACGATACTGGCCCACTGCGCGGTGCACCTCGCCGGTGGTTACCTGGAGCCGGCTGAGAATCCAGCGGTCGACCAGGTGCAGCTCGACAGGGGCGTGGCCGGACTGGCCACAATCCTCTCCTTCGCTGTTCATCAGCACATAGCGGGCGGCGTTCCAGATCTTGTTGCAGAAATTGCGATAGCCTTCGATTCGTCCGATGTCGAACTTGATGTCCCGGCCCGTGGAGGCCAGGGAATAAAAGGTAAAGCGCAGTGCATCCGTGCCGTAGGCGCCGATACCATCGGGATAATGTTTGCGTGTGGCGCTCTCGATAGTCGCCGCCAGCTGTGGCTGCATCATGCCGGCGGTGCGTTTGCTGACGAGGCTTTCGAGGTCGATGCCGTCGATCAGGTCGATGGGGTCGAGTACGTTGCCTTTTGACTTCGACATTTTCTGGCCTTCGGCATCGCGCACCAGGCCATGCACGTACACTTCGCGGAAAGGGACTTCATCACGCAGGTGCAGGGTCATCATGATCATTCTGGCGACCCAGAAGAAAATAATATCGAAGCCGGTGACCAGAACGGATGTGGGATGAAACTTCGCCAGCTCTGGCGTCTCGTCGGGCCAGCCCAGGGTGCCAAAGGTCCAGAGTGCCGAGGAGAACCAGGTGTCCAGAACGTCCTCATCGCGATGCAGGAGGGTGTCCGCTGGCAGCTGGTGTTCCCTGCGTATGGCCTGTTCGCTCGGCCCGACATAAATGGTCCCATCGGCGTCATACCAGGCAGGGATACGATGCCCCCACCACAGCTGGCGGCTGATGCACCAGTCCTGGATGTCCCTCATCCACGAAAAATAGGTATTTTCCCACTGCTTCGGGACAAAACGGATGTCGCCGTTCTCGACCGCTGCAATGGCCGGGCCGGCGAGCTTTTTTGCATCCACGTACCACTGGCGCGTCAGCCATGGCTCGATCACCACGCCGCTGCGATCACCGCGAGGTACTTTAAGAGTGTGCGCTTCGACCTTTTCCAGCAGGCCAAGCTGTTGCATATCGGCGATGATCTGCTCCCTGGCAGTAAACCTGTCCATACCCCGATAGGGTGGCGGTGCCGCATCGCTGATGCTGGCGTCGGCGTTGAGGATGTTGATCAGCTCCAGATCGTGGCGCTGGCCCACGGCGTAGTCGTTGAAATCGTGTGCGGGGGTAATCTTGACGCAGCCGGAGCCGAATGCCGGATCCACGTAGTCGTCTGCAATCACCGGGATGTCGCGGTCGCACAGTGGCAGGCGTACGCGCTGGCCGACCAGAGGCGTAAAGCGCGCATCCTCAGGGTTTACGGCGATTGCGCTGTCGCCGAGCATGGTCTCAGGGCGTGTGGTAGCC
>JBHEPQ010000182.1:0-4974 GCA_046260215.1 Chromatocurvus sp. | reverse complement strand
CAGCACGATACCGCTCTCGGCGATATCCGCGGCCAGCTCCGGGGGCGCCTGCTCCAGCCCGGACTTTACCGATTGCACGATGGACGCCAGCGGGTCCTGCAGCGCATCGAGAATCTCGTCGCTGTTAAGGGTAAAACTGCGAGGCACGCCTTCCGCAAGATTGCGCCCGCGGACGTCGATTTCCCGCACTTCGCTACCCGCGAAAGCGGAGCCTATCTCTTCCTTGATGCGCTCTGCCGTGGCGTCACCGATGAGGGTGCCGTAGCGGCGACGCACGTACGCGACAATGGCCTCATCGAAGCGATCCCCGCCAAGCCGGATAGAGTCGCGGTACACCACGCCATTGAGCGAAATAATCGCGATCTCGGTGGTGCCTCCGCCGACGTCAACGACCATACAGCCGTTTGCTTCGTCGACATCGAGGCCGGCGCCGATTGCCGCCGCCATGGGCTCTTCAATCAAACGTACCTCGCGGGCACCGGCGCTCAGGGCCGATTCGCGGATCGCGCGCCGTTCGACCTGTGTCGACATACACGGCACGCAGATGAGGACCCGTGGACTGGGACGGATATAGCGCGTCTCGTGTACTTTGGCGATGAAGTGCTGCAGCATCTTTTCCGTGACCTGGAAATCTGCAATCACGCCGTCCTTGAGCGGCCGTATGGCGGTGATGTTACCCGGGGTGCGCCCGAGCATTCGCTTGGCTTCGGTGCCGACTGCCTCGATGGTTTTCTGACCGTTGTGAATGCGGATGGCAACGACCGATGGCTCGTCGAGTATAATGCCCTGGCCGCGCACGTAGATGAGGGTGTTGGCTGTGCCCAGGTCGATCGAAAGATCGTTCGAGAACATACCCCGCAATTTCTTCAACATGGAAATGGTTTACCTTGTAGAGTCCGGGCGATGCCCTACTGCTGCCGAACGATATTCAGACGCATGGCCATGGTGAACCCCACAGAACGCCGGAGCACGATATAAGCAAACAAGAGTATCAACCGCGGGGATGTTGAGCAAGGCGGGAATATGCTAGATTATATAGCTATTTGACAGGGTCGTCAGCATCTTCTGCGCGGGCAACGATAGCATGAGAAGGCATAAATTAACGCGACGATTCACGTCACGCGACAACTCTCGCGACGATCTACACAACAAACTACGCGACAAACTACGCGACAATTCGCGCGACAATCTACCTACGCAACAACCTACGCAACAACAGCAACGGCCGTAATTTATGAGTATTGAAGAGGATGAACTGGCGCGCATCGCCGAACTGGCGCGCCTGCACATCGATGACAGTGAACTGCCCGCGCTGACCCGCCGCCTGGACGACATTCTGGGTATGGTGGAAACGCTGCAGCGCGCCGACACCGAGGGCGTGGCCCCGCTGTCCAATCCACTCGATGCCCACCAGCCCCTGCGTGCCGACGTGGTTACCGAGGGCGATCGCCGCGACGAATTCCAGTCGATAGCGCCGGCGGTGGAAAACGGCCTGTACCTCGTCCCGAAAGTGATCGAATAGCCCGGAATAGCCGCATGATTGATATGACCGTTGCGCAGCTGATACACGCCCTGCGCGCAGGAGAATTTTCCAGCGTCGAGCTTACCCGGGGCTATCTCGACCGGATTGCAGCCGCCGATAGCGTCCTGCACAGCTACATCAGCGTGGCGGCAGATTCAGCAATGGCCCAGGCGGCGGACGCCGACAAGCGACTCGCGACCGGCGATGCGCCGGCCCTCACCGGCATTCCGATCGCGCACAAGGATATCTTCTGCACCCGGGGGCTGCGCACGAGCTGCGCGTCGCGCATGCTCGACAGTTTCGTGCCGCCCTACGACGCCACTGTCGTGGAGCAACTGAACCACGCTGGCTGCGTCACGCTGGGCAAGACCAACATGGACGAGTTCGCCATGGGCTCATCCACGGAAAGCAGCTTCTACGGACCCTGTCGCAACCCCTGGGACGTCACCCGGGTGCCGGGCGGCTCATCCGGCGGATCGGCCGCTGCGGTGGCGGCCGGGCTGGCCGCGGCGGCTACCGGCACCGATACCGGCGGCTCCATCCGCCAGCCCGCCGCCCTGTGTGGTATTACCGGCGTAAAACCGACCTACGGCCGGGTATCGCGACTCGGCATGATCGCCTTTGCATCCAGCCTGGACCAGGGTGGCCCCATGGCGCGCACGGCCGAGGACTGCGCCATTCTCCTCAGCGCCATCGCAGGGCACGACCCCCGGGATTCCACCAGCGCGCAACGTCCGGTACCCGACTACGCAGCGCAGCTGTCCGACCCGCTGCGCGGACTGCGCGTCGGCCTGCCCCGGGAGTGGTTCGGTTCGCAGCTGCAGCCGGCGGTGGCGGAACAGGTGCAGGCGGCCCTGCACGAACTGCAGGCGCTGGGCGCGACACTCGTCGACATCGACCTGCCGCACAGCCATCTGAGCATTCCCGCCTACTACATCATCGCGCCCGCGGAGGCGTCGACCAATCTCGCACGCTACGACGGCGTGCGCTACGGACACCGCTGCGACAGCCCCCGGGATCTGCATGACCTGTATACCCGCAGTCGCGAAGAAGGGTTCGGTGATGAGGTTCAGCGGCGTATTCTGGTGGGGACCTACGCTCTCTCCTCCGGTTATTACGATGCCTTTTACAAGAAAGCGCAGCAGGCACGCCGACTGATCCGACAGGACTTCCTGGATGCCTTCGCGCAGGTAGACATGATTGCCGGCCCCACGACGCCGGGCACTGCCTTCCGCCTGGGTGAAAAAGCCGACGACCCGGTCGCCATGTACCTCGAAGACATCTACACCCTCGGCGTCAACCTGGCCGGCCTGCCCGCCCTCAGCATGCCGGCGGGATCCGTGCAGGGCCTGCCCGTCGGCCTGCAGCTGGTGGGCCCGCATTTTGCTGAATCGCGACTGCTGGCGGCGGCGCACCAGCTGCAGCAGGCGAGCGACTGGCACCTGCAGCGTCCGCCCCAGCCGGTCACCGCGGGAGATGCGGCATGAACTGGGAAACGGTGATAGGACTGGAGGTGCATCTGCAGCTGGCCACGCAATCCAAGATCTTCTCCGGCAGTGCCACGCGCTTCGGCGCCGAGGCCAATACCCAGGCCAGCGCGGTCGACCTGGCGATGCCCGGCATGCTGCCGGTGCTAAATGAGAAAGCGGTGCGTTTTGCGGTGATGTTCGGTCTGGGTATTGATGCCGAAATTGGCCGGCGCTCGGTGTTCGATCGCAAGAACTACTTCTACCCGGACCTGCCGAAAGGTTACCAGATCAGCCAGTTTGCCGAGCCGATCGTCGGTCGCGGCGAGTTCGAGATAGCGCTCGACGACGGCAGCACCCGGCGCATCGGTATCACCCGCGCACACCTTGAAGAAGACGCCGGCAAATCCCTGCACGAGGACTTCCACGGCCAGACCGGCATCGACCTCAACCGCGCCGGAACGCCGCTGCTGGAGATCGTCAGCGAACCCGATCTGCGCAGCGCCGCAGAGGCGGTGGCCTACCTGAAGGCGCTGCACAGCCTGGTGCTGTACCTGGGCATCTCCGACGGCAATATGGCGGAAGGCTCCATGCGCTGCGATATCAATATTTCACTGCGCCCGGCGGGCAGCGCTACGCTGGGCACCCGGGCCGAGATCAAGAACGTCAACTCGTTCCGCTTTGTCGAAAAGGCCATCCAGCACGAGACCCTGCGACAGGCCGACATTCTGGAGTCCGGCGGCCGCGTTGTGCAGGAAACACGCCTGTACGACGCCGAGCGCGACGAGACGCGGCCCATGCGCAGCAAGGAAGTAGCCAACGACTACCGCTATTTTCCCGAGCCCGACCTGCTGCCGGTGGTGCTGGAGGAAAGCTGGATCACACAGCTTCGCAGCGAACTGCCGGAGCTGCCGCCGGCCAAGCGCTCACGCTTCACCTCGGAGTACGGTCTTAGCAACTACGACGCCGGGGTACTGGTCGACAGCCGCGCCCTGGCAGACTACTTCGAGGCCGTGGCCAGGGACTGCGGCGACCCCAAGATCGCCGCCAACTGGGTGCAGGTCGAACTGCTGGGCCAACTCAATCGCGACGATCTCCGCATCAACGCCTCCCCGGTGTCACCGTCGCAGCTGGCCGGGCTTATCCGGCGCATCCTCGATGGCACGATCTCCGGTAAGATCGCCAAGCAGGTGTTCGAGGCCATGTGGCAGGGCGAGGCCGGGGGCGACGCCGACCGGATCATCGACAGCCGCGGCCTGCAGCAGGTCAGCGACAGCGGCGAGCTGGAAGCCATGATCGACGACGTCATCGCGGCAAGCCCGGATCAGGTCGCCCAGTACCGCGCCGCCGATGCCGGTAAACGGAAAAAGCTGAATGGCTACTTTGTCGGCCAGGTCATGAAGGCCTCCCGCGGCCAGGCCAACCCGGGAATGGTCAACCAGTTACTCGCCAGCAGGCTCGGAGACGATTAGGCAATGCGCAAGGACAAAGCCAAGGTACTCGACGAGGTCTGGGACGACGCGCGCGTGCGCAGCTTTCTCAGCGTGCGTTCCCACACCGCTGACTCCCACGATTTCCACTGTCTGCTGCGCGCCTACCGCAGCATGCGCGAAGAGGACTTCCGGCGCTTCCTGGTGTTTTTCACGCAGGCGGGACGCGATGTCAACGCCACCAGCGCCACTGGTGAGACGGTGCTGTCGATTGTGAAGGCGCATCGCCTGGGCACTGGATACGCCGCTGCGCTTAGCGAGTTCGGAGGCCACTGACGCAAGCAGGAGTTTGTGCTTCGTAGCCCGGTTGCCTGCCCGAGTGGAGCTTCTCGAGACACGCCGTGAAGCCATCCATGGCGGCTCGGCGGCGGCCGTCCTGGCCGCCGACGGTCTCGAGAAGCCCCACTCAGGCAGGCAACCTCCCGTCGATGCTGACGACTGACCTTTCCGGCGAATAGTTGGCGACGAATAGCGGGGCAAGAAGACTCGCCGATTA
>JBHEPQ010000179.1:0-4284 GCA_046260215.1 Chromatocurvus sp. | reverse complement strand
TGGCGGCGGATGGCCGGGGACCTTCGATGACCTGCGTGCCGCACTCGCCGCTACTGCGACCCTCAAGCCGGGGCGCATTGACACGACACGCACCGTGCTTGCGGGGCATTCCGCCGGTGGCCATCTGGCGCTATGGCTGGCGACCCGTGAGCAGCCGCTCGCGTCAGGTGTCACTGTGATCGGCGCCGTCGGTCTGGCGCCGATCACCAATCTGTCCACCTATCAAGCGTTGCACGATGAGTCCGGCAATCGCTGTGCCGGGGCCGTGTCGCGGTTGCTGGGCGGTGGCCCGCAGACCGTTCCCGGGCGGTACCGGGAGGCATCACCGGCGCTGGCGGGAGACAGCGGGCTGCGTCTGCAACTGCTGCATGGGTCGGCCGATGACGTCGTACCGCTGGCGCAGTCGCGCAACATGCCGAATGCGGGCCTTGACGTTCTGCAGGGTGCCGGTCATTACGATCTTATTCACCCGGGAACCCAGGCCTTTCCGGCTTTGCTGCGCGCCATTGAGACGGTGCTGTCACCGTGACGCCGCTGTCATCGTGACGCTGGAGCAGGCCGCCCGGTTGGACAGGGACGACCCGCTGCGCAGCATGCGGGATGCCTTCGACCTGCCGGAGGGCAAAATCTACCTCGACGGCAATTCCCTCGGGGCGCTGCCGCATTGTGTCGGCGAGCGAGTGCAGGAGGTTGTCGGGCAACAGTGGGGGCGCGACCTGATCACAAGCTGGAACCTGCATGACTGGGTCAACCTGCCGCTGCATGTGGGCGAGAAAATAGCACCGCTTGTCGGTGCAGCGCCGGGCCAGGTGATCTGCTGTGACAGCGTATCCGTCAACCTGTTCAAGCTGCTGGCAACGGCGCTGGCGCTGCGTTCCCCGCGGCGCGTTATCCTCACCTGTGCGGGTGATTTCCCCACAGATGCCTATATGGGGCAGGGTCTGCAAACCCTGCTCGGTGCGGATCGTTGTGAAATGCGCGCCGTTGCCGCCGAAAATCTGGTCGATGCCCTGGATGATTCGGTGGCCGTGCTCATGCTGACCGAGGTTGATTTTCGCATCGGGATGCGCCACGACATGCGCGCATTGACTGCGGCCGCACACGACTGCGGTGCGCTTGTTCTCTGGGATCTCGCGCACAGCGCCGGTGCCATCCCCGTAGCGCTGGATGATTGCGCTGTGGATATGGCGGTTGGCTGTGGCTACAAGTTTCTCAATGGTGGTCCCGGGGCGCCCGCGTTTCTGTATCTCGCCAGGCAACACCAGGACCGGGTTGTCCAGCCCCTGAGTGGCTGGTTCGGACACGCGGCACCTTTTGCTTTCGATTCTGATTATCAGGCAGCATCGGGCATTGGGTGCTACCAGGCAGGAACCCCGGGTGTCATCGGCATGCAGGCGCTGGATGCGGCGCTGGATCTTTTCACCGGGGTGGAACTCAGCGCCCTGCGGCACAAATCGCTCGCGCTTACGGCATTTTTTATGGCGGGTGTGGCGGCGGATGTCGAGCTGTCGGACATGCAGGTGCTGACGCCGGTACAGGATGCTCGGCGTGGCAGCCAGGTATCACTGCGCCACCCGGAGGCGCACGCTATCGCGCAGTGCCTTATCGCGGAAGGTGTCATCGTGGATTTTCGCGACCCCGATATCGTGCGTTTCGGCTTTGCGCCGCTGTATAACAGTTTCTGCGATGCCGCGATGGCATTACGGCGTCTGTCAGCTGTGGTCGCGACGGGCGCCTGGCGCGACGAACGTTACCAGCGGCGGGCCCGGGTTACCTGAGCCCCAGCGATACGGGTGGGTAGACCCCGACGCGGAGTGCGTCCCCCTCTTCAGCCTTATATACTCGTGCCTTCGTTCTGACCACAGGTGACTCATGACCGTCCGCACGCGCATTGCGCCTTCGCCCACCGGCGACCCCCATGTCGGTACCGCCTACATTGCCCTGTTCAATCTGTGTTTCGCGCGCGCCCACGGCGGCCAGTTCATCCTGCGCGTCGAGGATACCGATCGCGCGCGCAGCACGCCGGAATCCGAGCAGGCCATTTTCGATTCGCTGCGCTGGCTGGGTATCGACTGGGATGAGGGGCCGGATGTGGGTGGTGATTACGGGCCCTACCGGCAGAGCGAGCGCATGGAGCTGTATGGCGAGTACGCCTGGGAGCTGGTGAAGGCTGGCAAGGCTTTCGTCTGCTATCGCACGCCGGAAGAGCTGGAAGCGCTGCGTGAATCCCGCCGCGAGGCGGGGCAGGGCACGGCACTCAAGCCCGCCGACCTGGGCCTGCCGGAACAGGAGGTCGCACGCCGCGCGGCGGCGAACATGCCCTACGTGATCCGTATGCAGGTGCCCGACGACGAGGGCAGCTGCCGCCTCGAGGACCTGCTGCGCGGCGCTATCGATCTTGACTGGTCCATGGTGGATGCCCAGATCCTGCTGAAACCCGACGGCATGCCGACCTACCACCTGGCCAATGTGGTGGACGACCACCTCATGGGCATCACCCACGTGTTACGGGGCGAGGAGTGGATCAACTCGGCGCCCAAGCACCAGCTGCTGTACGACTATTTCGGCTGGGACATGCCGGTGCTGTGCCATTTGCCGCTACTGCGCAATCCCGACAAATCCAAGCTGTCCAAGCGCAGGAATCCGACCAGTATTCAGTATTACCGGCGCATGGGCTTTCTGCCCGAGGCATTGCTCAACTACCTTGGCCGCATGGGCTGGTCCATGCCCGATGAGCGGGAGAAATTCGCCCTTGCCGACATGCTGGCGCATTTCGATATCCAGCGGGTTTCCCTGGGCGGGCCGATTTTTGATGTCGACAAGCTGCGCTGGCTGAATGGCCTCTGGCTGCGTGAGGACCTCGATCAGGCGGAGCTGGCAAGACGCCTGGTGGACTGGGCCTACAATGCCGACATGCTGCAGCAGGTGCTGCCCCACGCGCAGAAGCGCATGGAAGTCCTGAGCGACTTTGCGCCGCTGTGCGCGTTCCTGGTATCGGGGACGCTGCCCTTGCGGGCGGAGGATTTCGACGCCTTGGGCACGGCGCGTGAACAGCTTCTGAAACAGCTGCAGTTTGCGCTCTGGCGTCTGGAGGCCTTGCGACAGTGGGATCGCGACGCAGTCTGGCAGTCGATGCAGGGCCTGGCGCAATCCATGGATCTCAAAGTGAAGGATTTCCTGGCACCGCTTTTCATTGCCATCTCCGGCTCCTCCGCCTCCTTCTCGGTGGTCGATGCGATGGCAATTCTCGGGCCGGACATGAGCCGCGCGCGGGTCCGTCACGCCATTGAGGTGCTTGGTGGGGTTTCCAAAAAGGCCACAAAGCGTCTGGAAAAGGAGTATTCTGCGCTGGAAACCTGAGGTGTTCTATGTCTATCAGCATTTTTGATCTGTTCAAGATCGGCATCGGGCCGTCGAGTTCCCACACGGTCGGTCCCATGAACGCGGCGCGGCGGTTTGTGCTGGCGCTGCAGGAGGTCGATGCACTGGACACCTGCGAGTCACTGAAGATTCACCTGTACGGCTCGCTAGCCGCCACCGGAGCCGGGCACGGCTCTCCCAAGGCGATCATTCTCGGGCTGGAGGGCGAGACGCCGGAAACGGTCGACGTCGACAGCATTGCCGAACGCGTGCAGGCGGTGCGGGACGGCGGCGAACTGAAGCTGCTCGGACGCAGAAAGATTGCCTTCAGCTACCGCGACGATCTGCAGATGCACCGTAACGAGAGCCTGCCCTATCACGCCAACGGCATGCGTTTCGAGGCTCACGGGGTGGATGGCCAGGTGTTGATGGGACGCCTGTACTACTCGGTCGGCGGTGGCTTTGTGATTGATGAGGAAGCCGCGGACTCCGGCTTCGTCGTGGATGATCCCACGCCACTGCCTTTTCCTTTCACCACGGCAGCTGAACTCCTGGCCCATTGCCGGGACAGCGGCTTATCCATCAGTGCGCTGATGCTGGAGAATGAAAAAGCCTGGCGCAGCGAAGCGGACATTCGCGGGCGTACGGCAGAGCTCTGGTCCGTCATGGATGCCTGCATCACGCGCGGTTGCGACACCGAAGGCATCATGCCCGGCGGGCTCAAGGTCCGGCGTCGCGCGGCACAGCTGCATCGGCAGCTGAAGCGGGAGACAGATGCGCTGGGCGATAACTCCATGACCACCATGGACTGGGTCACGCTGTTTGCGCTCGCGGTCAATGAAGAGAATGCGGCGGGTGGTCGCATCGTCACGGCACCGACCAATGGCGCGGCGGGAATCATCCCTGCCGTGCTCAAGTATTATC
>JBHEPQ010000173.1:0-5600 GCA_046260215.1 Chromatocurvus sp. | reverse complement strand
GATTGGCGCGGGATTTAGGCGCGGCACATAGCGTGTCAGACAACAGGGAGAATCTCCATATATGGATGCTAGGCGCAGCCTGGACCGCAACATATGGATGATCGCCTGGCCGGCGATACTGTCCAACATCTCCATACCGATCCTCGGGCTCGTCGACGCAGCGATGCTGGGACATCTGCCCGACACCCGCTATCTTGCGGCCGTGGCTCTTGGCGGTGCAATTCTGTCCTTTCTATACTGGGGCTTCAGCTTTCTCCGCATGGGCACGACGGGGCATGTTGCGAGGGCGCGAGGCGCTGGCGACCACGGCCTCGCATTCCTGGTGCTGGCGCGTTCTGCGGTGCTGGGGCTGGGTATCGCCCTGGGCGTGGTGCTGCTGGGTCCCGCCTGGACAATCCTCGGCCTTAGCATCATGCAGCCCGCGGAGTCCCTGTCGATACACGCGGCGTCTTATATTGACATCCGGCTCCTCAGTGCGCCTGCCGTGCTGGTGACTTACGCTATCGTCGGCTGGTTCATCGGCTGTCAGAATACGCGCTGGCCCATGGCCATACTGCTGGTGACCAATGGCGTCAACATCCTGCTGGACAGCCTGTTTATCATCGGACTGGGTCTGAACAGTGATGGCGCGGCAATGGCCACCGTCGGCGCGGAATACTGCGGTCTGGTGCTCGGGATCATCGCGGTAAAGCAGGCGGTTCCGGAATTACCGCTCCTCAGGGACATTCGCCGTGGCCTTGGGGACCTGCGCGCCTATGCTGTCCTCTGGCGCAGCAACCGCAACCTGCTGGTTCGCACACTGTCCCTGCTGGCCTGCTTCGCATTCTTTACCGCCATGGGCGAGAAGCTCGGACAGGACGTGGTCGCCGCCAACGCACTGATGCTGCAGTTCCTGCTGTTCGCAGCCTTTGCCCTGGACGGCTTTGCCTATGCCGTCGAGGGGCTCGCAGGCAGCCGCCTGGGCGCCCGGGACCTACAGGGCTTTTACAGCGTTGTCAGGCGCTGCGCCCTGTGGAGTGCCGCCAGCGCCTGCGCCATCAGCATGCTCATTGGCCTGGGTCAACCGCTGCTGCTACCGCTGCTCAGCGACATTGCGAGCGTTCGTGAAATTCTGGCGGATGTCCACCTCTGGCTGGTGGTGCTACCGCTGCTGGCAGCGCCGAGTTACCTGCTGGACGGCGTATTTATCGGTGCTGCCGAAACGCGACCCCTGATGACCAGCATGCTGTTCAGTGCGCTGCTGATCTACCTGCCGGCCTGGTACATCGCGCAGCCCTGGGGCAACCAGGGTCTGTGGCTATCGTTCACGCTGTTTAATCTGGCGCGCGGCCTTTCGCTGGCATGGATTTTCCGGCGATTCAGTCGCGCCGGTCACTGGCTGCCGGATCGACAAGCGTGACCACGTCTGCCTGTGTCTCGCTGCGTCGGGCAGCGGCCCGGGTCACCCGGGTGCCTGGTTCGCCGGGCGCCGGCCCTGCGGGCCGCGCGTCACTGAAGCCGCAGGCAATGCACTCGCGCTGGTCGCTCTCGAGATCCACTACGATCTTGTCCATCGCCGCGCAGCGCGGGCACACCGCGCCCGCGATAAAGCGACGGGTTGTCTTGAAAGGAGGTTGCATGGCGCAGTTCAGTGCCTCTATAGCATTTCGGGTTTAAACTAGTGTAACAACTTCAGACAAGGAGCCTGCATGCGTCACTACACACCTATCAGCCTGCGCCCCTTCGCTGGGCACAGGCCCACCCTCGGCGAACGCGTTCTGATAGACCCCTCCTCTGTGGTACTCGGTGAGGTGACTCTGGGAGACGATGTTTCCGTCTGGCCCTGCGTCGTCATTCGCGGCGACATGCACTGGATACGCGTGGGCGATCGCAGCAGCGTGCAGGATGGCAGCGTGCTACATATCACGCACGCCGGTCCCTACAACGCCGATGGCTGGCCGCTGGATATCGGATCTGAAGTGACCGTCGGACACAATGCAACGCTGCACGGCTGTCGCATCGGCAATCGGGTTCTCGTCGGCATGGGCGCGACGGTAATGGATGGTGCCGTGGTGGAGGACGATGTGGTCATCGCCGCCGGGGCACTGGTCACGCCGGGGAAGCGTCTCGAATCCGGACACCTGTATGCCGGATCACCCGCTCGGCAGATGCGCGCGCTGTCAGAGAATGAAATGGGCTTTTTCAGCTACAGCGCCGACAACTACGTGCGCCTCAAGGACCAGCATATCGTCGAGCTCGAGGCTGCCAGCGCCTGAGCGTTACCGAACTTACCGCGTGGCCCACTAGGCAGCGAGGCTCAGGGCATCCCGCACCCGACGTATGACCGGCGCCGTTTCGGGCCGCACGCCGTGCCAGCGACAATACGACTCGGCCGCCTGCTCGACCAGCATGCCCGAACCATCTGACACGGCCCAGGCCGCGTGCTGCGCCGCCCATCGCATGAAAGGAGAGGGGTCCGCGCCATACACCATTTCGTAGCAGCAGCTACGCTCATTCAACAGGAACGGGGGCAGCGCCAGATCCTCACCATTCAGACCCGCGCTGGTCGCGTTGATGATAACGTCGAAGGTGTTTGCCCTCAGATCCTGCAGGCCTCCACCCGAAACCTCGCCCAGTTCGGCAAAGCCCGCCGCCAGCTGCGCGGCTTTTTCGGCGGTACGGTTGGCAATGAAAAGGTCGCGCGGCTTCTCCTGCAGCAGCGGGCCAATCACCCCGCGCGCAGCGCCGCCCGCTCCCAGCATCAGAATCCGGGCACCCTGCAGGGACCAACCCAGATTGACGACCATATCACGCACCATCCCAAGCCCGTCGGTATTGTCCGCGGCAATACGGCCTTCCTCGTCCAGCGCCAGAAAATTGGCGGCACCGGCGAGGCGTGAGCGCTCACTCTGGGTGTCTGCGAGAGCAGCGGCTGCGGTCTTGAAGGGCACGGTGATATTGAGCCCGCAGCCGCCGGATGTGAAGAAACCCCGCACGGCACGCTCGAACTCCCCGTGTTCCACGCGCAGGGCGCGGTACTCGACGCTGTGCCCGAACTGTTCGGCAAATGCCGCGTGAATCAGGGGCGATTTGCTGTGCTTGATGGGGTTGCCGAATACCGCGAATTTCCGGGTTTGCGCCATAGTGAAACTGCCTCTTTAAGTCGCGCCGGCCGTCGGAGCGGCAGGCCATGTGCCGGATTTTGCGCTACGGTGCCAGCCAGTCACGGTCGACCAGATAGTCTGTCATCAAGGCCTCCTCCGGGGATCCCGGCTGCGGCTTGTAATCGTACTCCCAGCGCACCAGGGGCGGCAGGGACATCAGGATGGCCTCGGTGCGGCCCTCGGATTGCAGTCCGAAGAGGGTACCGCGGTCGAATACGAGGTTGAGCTCCACGTAGCGACCCCGGCGGTAGAGCTGCCAATGCCTCTCGCGCTCACCCCAGGACGCGTCCTTGCGTCGCGCGAGAATCGGGCGGTAGGCCGCGGCGTAGGAGTCGCCGACCGCGCGCATGAAGGCAAAACAGGTATCGAAATCCCAGGCGTTCAGGTCATCGTAGAACAGCCCGCCTATCCCGCGCGGCTCCGAGCGATGTCGCAGGTAGAAATATTCGTCACACCATCGCTTGTAGCGCGGATAGACATCGTCGCCGAAGGGCGCACAGGCTTCAGCGGCGGTCTGGTGCCAGTGTCGGCAGTCTTCCTCGAAACCGTAATAAGGTGTCAGGTCATAGCCACCACCGAACCACCAGACCGGCGCCTCACCCGGCTTTTCTGCCACAAACAGACGGACATTGGCGTGCGAGGTGGGGGCGTAGGGATTCCTGGGGTGGATCACCAGCGATACGCCCATTGCCTGAAAACTGCGTCCGGCCAGCTCTGGCCGCGCCGCCGTCGCCGATGGCGGCAACGCAGACCCCATAACATGAGAAAAATTGACGCCTGCTTTTTCAAGTACGTCACCCTCAGCGAGAACCCGGCTTCGGCCGCCACCCCCCTGGGGTCGATCCCACTCATCGACGATGAACTCCGCGCTGCCGTCTTCTGCGGCAAGCTCACGGCAGATGCGGTCCTGCAGATCAAGCAGGTAGGTTTTAACGGCGTCTATGGAAACGGTCACGGGTGATGGCATCCTCAATTGAAGTCATGAGCGTAGCACGCGATCACTGTAGACATCGCGAATAACGGAGGGTCGGGCAGCCCGATCAACAGCGCCGGGCAGGACAGCATCCAATCCCGCAGAAAAGTAGCGCCTGACCTGAAACAGATCACGCGGTGCCTGGCTACCGGCCTTGTTGGCCGATGTCGACACCAGCGCCCCACCCCAGGCACGGCACAGTGCGGAAAGGCGGGGATGCGCCGTAACGCGCACGGCCACGGTTGTATGCTCTCCTGTGACCGTTTCCGGCAGGAGGTCCCTGTGCGGCAACAGCCAGGTATTGGGGCCGGGCCAGGAAAGTATTACCTTGCGCTGCAGGGAAGGTCGGAGCGTTTGCAGAAACGGCGCCACCTGCGCCAGGTCGGCAGCCACCAGAATAAGGCCCTTGTGCGCGGGACGCTGCTTCATCCCCAGCAGGCGGTCCACGGCAGCGACGTTCCATGGATCACAGCTGAGCCCCCATACGGCCTCCGTGGGGCAGGCGACAACGCCATCGGCCGCCAGGGCCTGCAGAGCGAGGCGCAGTCGAAAAGCGATCATCAGCAGGCCTCGCGCGACGCGACCGGGATAACCGGGATTGTTCGTTTTCTGCAAGTCTGCATCGGGGGGTCGGACGCTGCATCGACGGCGGAGCCGCGATTCTAGCAACTGCGCCGGGTGTGGCAAGTGATACCGGTGGTGTCCGTGCCTCTGGTGCCCTTGGCCCCGACGCCTGCGCCCCCGATGCGGCATCATCGACTGCGGATATAGCCGCCGGTGCAGCGTTGCACCCGGCCAGCGAATTCAAGCTCGGTGAGTGCCGCTGTTACCGTCTGCAGAGGCCGGTCCAGGGCAGCCGCCAGGCTATCGGCGTCGACCGCCGCGGCGTCCATCCGGCCAATGATCTGTCGCGCGCAGGCGGACAGAGCCGATAGTCCTGTCTCTTCTTCCGACGAGGGCGAGCCCGGCGTTGCAGGATGGCCCAGCGCGTCGGTGATATCCCGGGATGTCTCCACCAGTACCGCTCCGTCCCGCAGCAGCTGCAGACAACCACGACCATTGCCGTGGTAAATCGACCAGGGCAGGGCGAGCACTTCCCGACCCTGGTTAAGGGCCGTATTCGCCGTGATCAGCGATCCCGAGGGCAGACCGGCCTCCACCACCAGCGTCCCGAGCGCGAGGCCGCTGATCAGCCGGTTACGGCGCGGAAAATGATTGCGCCGTGGAAGCGCCCCGGGGGCAAACTCGGAGAGCAGACACCCCGTTTCACAGATCGCTTCGGCCAGATCCCGGTGCTGCGTCGGGTACACGCGATCAATACCGGTTGCCATCACGGCAAGAGTGGCACCACCTGCATCGATGGCACCGCGATGCGCGGCGCTGTCGATACCAAGCGCGAGCCCGCTGGTAATACAGAGACCCGCGGCAGCAACGTCAGCGGCCAGGCTGCGGGCGGCGCGCACACCCAGGGGGCTTGCCCTGCG
>JBHEPQ010000144.1:0-7159 GCA_046260215.1 Chromatocurvus sp. | reverse complement strand
GCCAGGCCGCTGGCGAAGGCGAGCCAGGCGCGGGTGGCACTGAGCTCCGGCAGTTTTTCTTCCCCGGACTCCGTGACGGTTGCGGCATCCGAGGACCGGGCGCGAATCGCCTGCAGCATGATCAGGCACAGACCGCCGATCATGAGCAGGCCGTCGAGTCTCGACAGCTGCCTGTCCAGGAGTAGAAGGCCGGTGCCGCATGTCACCAGCAGCAGCGTCGGCAGTTCGATACGGATACAGTCCCGGCGGATCAGCATGGGTACCACCAGCACGGTAATGCCCAGTACCAGGCCGATGTTGGCAATGTTGGAGCCCAGGGCGTTGCCGATGGCCAGTTCCCCGGCACCGGTGAGCGCGGCATTTATCGATACCAGTATTTCGGGGGCCGATGTGCCCAGAGAAACAATGGTCAGGCCGATCAGAACGGGCGACATACCGAGATTGCGCGCCACTGAAGCGGCGCCGGCGACAAACAGGTCGGCACTCCAGACGAGAATGAACAGGCCGATTATCATTGCAGCTGAAGCGAGCAACATGGTCAGGGCTTTCCGTGTCGATGCATAGCGTGGCAGTTGACGGAACCAGACATACGGCAGCGGTGTCACACGACGCGGGCCGACAAACGTAGTAAACTGGGGTTTAAAGTAAACCGGAACAATACAGGAATGTGTGATGCGCATCAGCAATTTTATGCCACGACTTGTTTCACTCTGTCTGACGCTCGGGATGCTCATGGCCCCGTCGGCACTGGCGCAGGAACAGGAGCAGGAACAGGAGCAGGAACAGGAGCAGACCGCCGCGGCGGTGCTGAAGAAAACCACGGACAAAGTGCTTACCGTGATCGACGACGCGAAGGAGTACGTCAAGAGCGATCCTGACCGGTATTACCAACGCGTCAATGAAGTGCTTGATGAAGTGGTGGATTTCCGGGGTTTCGCGCGCGGCGTCATGGGGGATTATGCGAGCAGCGAGCGCTACCGGGCCCTGGACGAAGCGGGCCGGGAAAAACTGCGCCAGCAGCTCGACCGCTTCACCGAAGCAATGCGGGATGGGCTGGTACGCACCTACAGCAAGGGCCTGCTGGCTTTCGGCGGCTCGCGCGTGGAGCTGGACAGGGAGCGAAGCAAATTCAGCGATGAGGGCAATCCCGATCGGGCCACCCTGCGCCAGCTTATCTACAGCGATGGCAGTGAGCCCTACGTGGTGACCTACCAGATGGCGAAAAATCGCGATGGCAAGTGGTTGATGCGGAATCTCATCGTGGAGAATGTCAATCTTGGCCAGATCTACCGCAGCCAGTTCGAGGCGTCGGCGCGCAAGTTCGACGGCGATCTCGACAAGGTCATCGCGGACTGGGAAGTTGAGCCGATCGAGGATATAAAAGCGGAAACGACCGCCTGAGGCTATCGGGCACACACAGGGACGTAACAGGAGCTTTAAAAGGTGGACGCAAAAACGGTTGAATCGCTTGTCAGGGCTGAATTCGGGGATTGTGAGGTCGCGGTTGAGGGTGCGGGCAGCAACTACGACATTACGGTAGTCGGCGATGTGTTTGCGGGAAAGCGTTCAGTGCAGCGACAGCAGCTGGTGTACGCGGCGCTTAACGACCGCATAGCGGCGGGAGAAATTCACGCCGTCAATATCCGTGCGCTGACGCCGGATGAGGCCTAGCCGCTATCCCGGCGGATGAACGAAACACACCCCGGAGTGTATCTGTGAGCAAGCCACTGACGCTGGCCCTGACCAAGGGCCGCATTTTAAAGGAAACGCTGCCGCTGCTCGCGCGCGCGGGAATCGAGCCCCGCGAGGACATCGACAGCAGTCGCAAGCTGGTTTTTGAAACCACCCGGGACGACCTGCATCTGGTCATCCTGCGCGGCACGGACGTGCCGACCTATGTAAGACACGGCGCGGCCGATCTCGGTGTCGTTGGCAAGGATATTCTTCTCGAGCAGGGCGCAGAAGGCGTCTACGAGCCGCTGGACCTGGGTATCGCGCGCTGTCGCCTGATGACGGCGGCGCCAAACGATTGGGAGCCCGGTGCGGCACGGATCCGCGTGGCGACCAAGTTCGTGAATGTCGCGCGCAGGTGGTTTGCGCAACGGGGAATCCAGGCCGACCTGATCAAGCTTTACGGCGCGATGGAACTGGCCCCCATGATGGGGTTATCGGATATTATCGTCGATATCGTGGATACCGGTAACACGCTGCGGGCCAACGGCATGCAGCCGCTGGACGAGGTGGCAGCCATCAGTTCCCGGCTTATTGTCAACAAGGCGTCCCTGCGGGCCTCCCACGGCGCCATTGCGGCCATCATCGATGAGGTCAGCACGGCTGTCGCCGTGACGGAGGCCGCGGCATGATTGCGCGTCTCGACAGCACACAGCCCGATTTTGCTGCCAGGCTGGAGGCACTCGCGCCCATGGGGGATTCCGGCGCAGCGGCGGTGGCACAGCGTGTGTCAGGCATTATTGCCGACGTCCGGGAGCGCGGTGATGCCGCGCTTATCGAATACACCCGGGATCTCGACCGTGCGCCGGTGTATCAGCGCGCCGACATCGAGGTGCCGCTTGCCCGCCTCCAGACAGCGCTGGATGGCCTGCCGAAGGCACAGCGAGACGCCCTCGAAACGGCGGCCGGGCGTATCCGTGACTACCATGAGCGACAGCGGCAGGAGAGCTGGCAATATCACGATGCCCAGGGCAATCTGCTCGGCCAGCGGGTCACGCCACTCGGTCGCGTGGGCGTTTACGTGCCGGGTGGCAAGGCCAGCTATCCGTCATCGGTGCTCATGAATGCACTCCCCGCGAGCGTCGCCGGGGTACCCGATATCACCATGGTCGTGCCCACACCCGAGGGCCAGCTGAATGAACTGGTGCTGGCCGCCGCCTGCCTCGCCGGCGTCAGCCGCGTGCTGACCGTCGGTGGCGCCCAGGCGGTGGCGGCGCTGGCCTATGGGACAGAAACGATCGCCGGTGTCGACAAGATCGTCGGCCCCGGAAATGCCTATGTCGCCGAGGCGAAACGCCAGGTGTTCGGTCGCGTTGGCATCGACATGATTGCGGGGCCGTCAGAAATCCTGATTATCTGCGATGGCGGCACGGATCCAGACTGGATCGCCATGGATCTGTTCTCCCAGGCAGAGCACGATGAAAACGCGCAGTCGCTATTGCTGTGTCCCGATGCCGACTATCTGGACAGCGTAGAGGCAGCAATTGAACGGCTGTTGCCGGACATGGCGCGCCGCGACATCATCGAGAAGTCGCTGTCGGCGCGCGGGGCCCTGATCAGGACGCGCGACCTGGATGACGCGGTTCGCCTCAGCAATGCACTGGCACCGGAGCATCTTGAGCTCTCGGTAGCGGATCCGCTGACCCTGGTGGAAGGCATCGAGTCAGCTGGCGCCATTTTCATGGGACGCTACAGCGCCGAGGCCCTGGGAGACTACTGCGCGGGCCCCAATCACGTGCTGCCGACCTCTGGCACAGCGCGATTCTTCTCGCCGCTGGGCGTTTACGACTTCCAGAAGCGCAGCTCCCTGATCATGTGCAGTGCCGAGGGAGTGCGCGAACTCGGCGCTGTGGCATCCATACTGGCGCGGGGAGAATCACTGACCGCGCATGCCCGCAGCGCGGAGATGCGTCTGCCCGTCGGTAGCGGCAGCGGGGGTCGCGGTAGCGGGGGCGATTAGTCCTTAGCGCGCGCCTGTCCCGGTGACTGCGTCTGCGCCCCGACAACGGCCCTGAGATCCAGGGTCTGGCCATTGCGCGTCGCCGTAATCAGCAGGCGATCGCCGGGACGCAGCATCGCGATGTCGTACATCGTGCGCCGAACATCCTCCACCGGCTCCTGATTGAAATGTGTAATCACATCGCCCGCCTGCAGGCCCGCCCTGTCGGCGGGTCCGCCGTCGGCAACGTCGGTTACCACCAGCGACTGGCCGTCCGGTGCATCATCCCGCTGCAGGAACCGCGGTTCTACCTGCACGCCCAGCCAGCCCCGGATAACCTGGCCGTATTCGATCAGGTCTCCCATTACAAAGCGAGCCAGATCAACGGGTATGGCAAGCCCGATGCCGATACCCATGCGTCCACTGCTGGCCTGGTCGTCCGATGTGTAGATCAGTGCATTGATACCCAGGAGACGTCCCCGGGTATCGATCAGCGCGCCACCGGAGTTGCCCTGGTGAATGATGGCGTCGGTCTGTATGAAGCTCTCATACAGCCCCGTCTGCAGTCCGTAGCGTTCAAGGCCTGAAATGATGCCCTGGGTGACAGACTGGCCGAAGCCCAGAGGGTTGCCGATGGCGAGCACGACGTCACCGACCCTGGCCTCGCTTGATGATCCCATTTCTATGGGGACCAGGTCCGGCAGGGCAATCTGCAGAAGCGCCAGGTCGGTGGCGGGGTCTGTTCCAATGATCTGTGCCGCGGCATTGCGACCATCGCTGAGCAGCACCTGGATGGCGTCTGCCCCCTCGATAACGTGATTATTGGTAACGATGTGCCCGTCGGTGGAAAGTATGACGCCCGAGCCGAGGGATTGTTCGATACGCTGTCTTGGCTGGTTGCTGGGCACGAACTGGCGCCAGAAAGGGTCGTCAAGGAGGCGCGCTGCACGCGTCGGCACCACCTTGCGGGTATATATGTTTACCACGGAGGGAGTGGCCGATCGCACCGCCCGGGCGTAACTGTTGGGCATCGGTGCCGCGCTGACGGCGGGCTCTTCCGCCGTAAACCAGCGATCGAGTATCAGCACGCCGGCGAGAACGCCGGCGATGGTCGGCCATAGTGCGAGGCGCAGAAGACTTTTCACGCGGATTCCCAGGCAACTCCGGCTGTCGCTGCTCAGCTGTTTGCTGGCCCCCGGTGCGACGCATCACTGGTGTCCGGTTCTTCTGTTTTGCCGGTGAATCCGACCCTGTCACGCTGATTTTCCGTTCCCCTTTCGGCGTCCGCGGTGTGCGTGTCTCTGCGGGTGCTGTCGTCGAAGCGATCGCGAGTGGTCCGGTCCGCCGGCGCGACATCGCCTTTGTCCAGCCCGAAGCCCTCATTCAACATGCCCGTCTCTGAGGGCGATGCCTTGGGAGCGTAGTCTCGCGGCGGCTGAACGTTGAGCATGTCCGGGTCGAGGTCGCTGTTGCCATCAAGCCTGCCGACCGCGACCTGGACATTACCGGAGCACAGCGTATTGGCACCCTCGGCCAGGTGCTCATGCACTGCGCGATAGTTTTCCGTGAGCGCGTTCAGGCGCGTTGCCGTTTCGGCGAAGTGTTCGCTGACGCGGTCTTCAAAGTACTGCTTGTCCCGGGTGACCTGGTCAAGTCGCGTTTCAAGTTCCCGGGCCTGTTGGCTGCCCGCGCTCGTGCGACGACCGAGCAAAAAGCCGACGACGCCGGCAACGATCAAGACGCAGATGGCGGTGCCTATGACGATATCGAGGCTGTACATACTGGCGGGTCTCCATGAACTGGAAGGGGATCGCAGTATACAGGCACCCGCCTGGGCATGACAGGCAGGCATGACAGGCAGGCGATTGCCATTCGATGGCGGCGCGGCTAGAGTGCGCGCGGTTCTGGCTGGCTGCAGGTTGAAAAAATGAGCGCGACGCCCTTGCAGCGCTATCGCGACGATCTGGTCCGGGAGGGCTTTGTCGACGACCCGGCGCAGGCCAGGATCGTCGATATGCTGGATGATCTTCACGCTGAATTGATAGCCGCCGGTCCGCGCCCTCGTTTGACGGGCATCGGAGCCTGGTGGCGACGACTCCGGGGAGAGCGCCCGCAGATGCCCACCGGCCTCTATCTATGGGGCGGCGTCGGGCGTGGAAAAACCTACCTGATGGACACCTTTTTTGACTGTCTGCCGTTCGCCGATCGGGAACGCGTGCATTTCCATCGCTTCATGCAGCGGGTACACCGTGAAATGCGTGCGCTGGCAGGTGAAAAGAACCCACTGGATCGCGTCGCGGACGATATGGCGGGGCGCGCCCGCGTGCTCTGCTTTGATGAGTTCTTTGTCAGCGATATCGCCGACGCCATGATTCTCGGCAACCTGATGCAGGCATTGTTTGAGCGCGGGATTACACTGGTGGCAACTTCCAACATTCCCCCGCACAGGCTGTACGAGAACGGTCTCCAGCGGTCCCGCTTCCTGCCAGCGATCCGTCTTATCGAGACGCATACCCGCGTTGTTAATCTCGATGGTGGCGTCGATTACCGTCTGCGCACGCTCGAACAGGTGCAACTATATTATTACCCCTGCGGTGAGACTGCGCAGGCCGGGCTGCGACAGTGCTTTGACAGCCTGGCGCCGGAGCCGGGTTGCGCGGACGTTGCGATCGAGGTCAACGACCGCGAGCTGCACAGCCTGCGCCTGGCCGACGATGTTGCCTGGTTCAATTTCGCCGAGCTTTGCGAGGGCCCGCGTTCCCAGAACGACTATATCGAGCTGGCACGGCTGTTTCACGCCGTGCTGTTGTCAGGTGTCAGGCCGATGGGGGCAGGTCGTGACGACACCGCCCGGCGCTTCATCAACCTGGTGGATGAGTTCTACGATCGGCACGTCAAGCTGGTCATCGAGGCCGACTGCGCCCTGGAGGATCTCTACGCCGGCGGCACTCTCGGCTTCGAATTCGAGCGCACGCGCTCGCGCCTGAGCGAGATGCAGACCCACGACTACCTTGCGCTGCCCCATCGGCCCTGATGATCTTCCGGCGGTCCGGCGTTCCGGCGCCGGGTCCGAAGCCAGCGTTCAGCGTTCGAGTCAGGCCGTTGGCCCGGAGTGGGGCTGGCGAGACCATCGGCGACATGGATGTCGCCGCTGAGCGGCCATGGATGGCCTTGCAGCGTGTCTCGAACCCCCCACCCCAGGCCAACGGCCAGGCTACGGAGCGAAAAGGCAGCGGGCCTCGCACCCGGCGCCAGAATGACAATCAGGGCAGATGGGGTAAGGCAAGATAGTCGTGGGTCTGCATCTCGCGCAAGCGAGAACGCGTGCGCTCAAACTCGAAGGTCAGGTTGCCCCCGGCGTACAGCTCCTCAAGAGCGCAGTCGGCCTCGATCACCAGCTTGACGTGGCGGTCGTAGAACTCGTCGACCAGATTGATGAAGCGCCGCGCAGCGTCATCACGCCCGCCGCCCATCTGCCTGACACCGGAC